>CALFBU010000260.1 GCA_937951455.1 uncultured Rhizobiaceae group bacterium | reverse complement strand
ACTTCAGGCTCAGTAATGACTGGCTCCGCAATTTCAGGCTCAACTGGCTCAGGTGCTTGCGGTTCAACAACTTCAGGTTCAGGTTGCGTTACTGCAACTTCAGGTTCAGTAGTAACAGGTTCCGGCTCAGGCGTCGTCTCTTCTTCAGCCACTTGCGATGGCGACATGAGATTGCTGGCGAAGCTCGTTAATTCATCTTTATTTTTCCAAACTGCGTATCCTGCACCACCAAGCAATCCAAGAATAACCAATAATTTGACCAAGCCACCCAAAAACCCACCTGATTTTTCTTCGGGCATGTCAAACTCTTGCTGAGTAACATTGCCAGGGTCTGCAGCAACAATCGGCTCAAGAATATCTTTGGTGGCGGGATCAACACTGACTGAAGCCACTTCATCGGCTGAAGCTGCAGGCACGGTAACAGAACTTTCTGCAATAGGCGTAGCCATTACAGTTTCAGAAGTCCCAACGTCGGCGGGCATTTCAGCTTGAACCCGATCAATTGCAGTTTCAACACTATCAACGACATTTTGCGTTTCAGGAGGCGCAGTCACTGGCTCTTGTGGTGCAGGTATGGGCTCGGAAACGACAGGCGAAGCCGGTGCTTCGGGAGCCACAGGCTCATCTACAAGTTCAGGCGGTAATTCAGCTTGTGGCGGCTCTTCCTCAAGAACAGGCAGTGGATCGGCTACTACTGCATATTCTGAGTCAATTAAAACAATTGCCTCTTCAAGCAGTTTCAACTGCGAATTAATCGCTTCCTCACTCGGCACAGGGTTCATATTGCGCAGTTGGGTTTCAATCGCAGTTCTGGCTTTTTTATAAACCGCGTTACGAACTTCAGGTGTATTGTTAGGCAATCCTGAAATCGTTTTTTCTAATATAGAATAATAGTCAGCCATTCCCCGTCTACCCGCACTTTACTTTTTTGTATTTATAAAAAATGGAATCAATTGCACCATCTAACGTTTAATTTAGTCCTGAAATGGGTCGTGAACAAGTATTGTATCTTCTCGTTCTGGACTTGTGGAAAGAAGTGCCACAGGACACCCAATTAATTCTTCTACATGTCGGACATATTTTACAGCTTCCGCAGGCAATTCTTTCCATGTTCTAGCACCTACTGTCGTGCCTTGCCATCCCGGCAACGTTTCATAAATCGGCTCTACACGTGCTTGAGTACCTTGGCTTGCTGGTAAATAATCAATCGTTTTACCATCAAGTTTATAGCCAACACAGATTTTTATTTCTTCCAGGCCATCCAAAACATCCAGCTTGGTCAAAGCTATGCCAGTGATGCCATTGGTGGCAACAGCCTGTTTAACCAAAACCGCATCAAACCAACCACAACGGCGCTTGCGCCCTGTAACCGTGCCAAACTCATGACCTTTTTCACCGAGAAACTGTCCAATTTCGTTTTCTTGTTCAGTTGGGAAAGGTCCTTCACCAACACGCGTTGTATAAGCTTTTGTAATACCCAGAACATAGCCAACCGAGCCGGGCCCCATGCCTGAACCAGCAGCAGCTTGCCCTGCAACTGTATTGGAAGACGTTACAAACGGATAAGTACCATGATCAATATCAAGAAGGGTTCCTTGTGCACCTTCAAACAAAATTCGAGAGCCTTTACGCTTTTCATTATCAAGCAATTTCCAAACCGGCTCGCTGAACGGCACCATACGATCAGCAACACTCTCCAGTTCCTTGTAAATTGTGTCAAATGCAATTTCAGGCTGACCAAGACCACGACGCAGTGCGTTGTGATGGGTTAGCAGGCGTTCAATCTTCGGGCCGATGCTATCAAGATTAGCCAGATCAAGCACACGAATTGCGCGGCGTCCTACCTTGTCTTCATAAGCCGGGCCAATGCCTCGGCGCGTTGTGCCAATTTTAGTCCCCTTTGCAGCTGCATCTTCGCGAATGCCATCAAGCTCACTGTGAACAGAGAGAATAAGCGTCGCATTTTCTGCAATGCGCAAGTTGTCAGGTGTCACAACAACACCCTGCTCGCCCAATCTTTCTATCTCTGCCATCAATGCGTGTGGATCGATAACAACACCATTACCAATAACCGCAAGCTTGCCATTGCGCACAACACCTGAAGGCAAAAGACTGAGTTTGTAGCTTATTCCATCAATGACCAGCGTATGCCCTGCGTTATGGCCACCTTGAAACCGCACAACCAGATCGGCGCGCTCAGAGAGCCAGTCTACAATCTTCCCCTTGCCCTCATCACCCCATTGGGAACCAATTACAGCTACATTTGTCATAAAACTCTCTTTTATCTTTGCGTATATATTGAACTAGCAAAAGCTTGCAATCACACCGCGCTAGGCGCAATTTATTATGGTGCAATCTGTATCGAAGAAAATGGAGAAACAAGATTACGGTTGTTAATAGTCCAAAAAAGCTGCAAACATCAACCTCCAGTTTTTATTCACTACAGTTTTTAGCTCCAGACCTTCTTTCACTTGATGCCACAAAACAAATCAATCCTGACCAACCCATACCTGCTGCTAACGCTAACAGCTTTGCTATGGGGTGGAAATGCAATTGCAGGCAAATTGGCAGCAGGTCATATTTCCCCATTTTTGCTGACATGGTTACGATGGGTAGGGGCGTGTCTGATTTTGATAATCATCTCGCGAAATCACATTCGGCGAGACTTTGAAACGATAAAAAAGCACTGGATTTTTCTATTTTTGCTAGGTGCATTTGGGTTCGCTATTTTCAATGGCTTGATGTATCTGGCGCTAAACCATACCAGTGCCATCAATGTAGCCATTGAACAGGCCTCTATGCCTTTGATAGTATTTTTTTTAAACTACTTGTTGTTCAAAACACGGGTAACGGCTTATCAGGTTGCGGGCTTTATTATCACGCTAATTGGGGTTGCTGTTACGGTCACCAGAGGTAATCTCTTTGGATTGGGGGACCAGCCATTAAACGTCGGCGACATCATCATGATCATCGCCATCATGGTCTACGGTATCTATTCTGTTTTATTAAAAAACAAACCGGACATTCACCCCTTAAGCTTTTTATGTGTACTAGGATTTGCAGCCCTCATAACCACGAGTTTTTTTGTGGTGTATGAATATTACTCCAACAATTTATTATTGCCAGATGCACAAGGTTGGGCAGTTGTTCTATACGCAGCCATATTCCCCTCAGTACTTGCACAGCTTTTCTGGATTTTGGGGCTTGAACAAATTGGATCGAATCGCGGTGGATTGTTTATCAATCTGGTCCCAATTTTTGGCGCTGTTCTGGCAGTGTTGATTTTGGGCGAGAAATTCCAGGCCTATCATGCGGCAGGACTTATTCTGGTTTTGGGTGGTATCGCATTTGCACAAAAGAAATCACCCAAAGAAAAAGGCAGCCTGTAAAAAAGACTGCCTTTGAAAATTTTTCATGAAAACCTGGAGTTATTACCAGATATCGTAACGAATACCTGCGCGAATTTGGTGAAGTCTAACACCATCGGCATCAATGCCTGTGCCATCGGCATAGCTCAGATCATCGCCTTCACCAAAACCAGTATATGAATAACTAAGGTCTATTGAAGTTCTGTCATCAACTGCAATGGCTGTACCAACGCTCAACTGGTAAGCATATGTCCAGTACTCATCATCAAGTGTAACAGTCGTTTCAACTGGCGCACCGGTGGAACCACCTGCACATGTTTCACCTGAAGCTGGCGTACAGACCAATGTTCTGCTTTGATTGTAGTTAACACGGCCTATACCACCGCCTACGCCAACGTAAGGGGTAAATTTACCCAAGGTAGGCAAGTCATAGTAACCATTAAGGATTAAGCTTGAAGTTTGATAAGAAGCTTCGAAATCTTCAGTACCGGAAATAGGTGCAATTGTACCACCAGCATAGGCACCTGATGTTGTACCAGTCACGTTACCAGCAGAGTCAAAGAACACAGTATCTGGTGTTGTCACCGCAGGCGTGGTTGGCGTTGCTGGCGAAGTAATCACATCAACATTGCGTTGACCAGCGAAATTATATCCTGTGAAAGAACTAAACTCTGAACTCAGGATGCTTTCGACACTTGCTTCAATTCTGAAGTTTGGCGCTACATAATAACCAAAACCAACTCTGGCACCAACAGCATCATCATAATCGGCTTGGACAGTACGGTTTACAGCAGAAACACTTTCAAAGGTGTTACTGCTTCTTGCATCAATATTATAAGTAATATCGCCTCGCAGATACCAGCCGCTTCCAAACTCTACGTCAGTATAACCTTCGCTCGGAGATTTTGAAACAACACCTGAGTTGTAATCATTTGCGAATGCACTTGATGCGGAAAGCAATGCAATTGCTGCTACAGTGGAATTTAATACAAAACGTTTCATGGTTGAGCCCTTAGCCTCTGATACAAATTTTCCGTCAAACGGACACTAAACTATGGTGAGGGAGAGCATGATGCTCTCCCTCAAACCTTATTATTTATAAACAACCTGTGGCTGATGTGTTGGCTGATGACAGCCAGCATCACTAAGTGCATAGCGAAGACCAATACGACCTTCATGCAAATCGATACCATCATCGTAACCGTCACCACCTAGCGCAACACCTGGGAAAGCGCTGTTTGCTGTTCCGATACCAGTGCCGAATTGTTTGCCGCCTTCAATGTGTGTATATGTGTAACCCGCATCGATTTTAGTACGGCAATTCACATCATAAGATGCACCAGCATGGATTGCGTAAGCAAAACGTGTTGTTACTTCACCCGCATGAATCGTATCATTGTCACTACAGTTTGCAGTACTTCCTGGTACGATTGCAGCAGGATCAGAACATGTTTGATCATTAAACAAGTCGCCATATTTTACGCGAGCAGCACCAATACCGGCACCGACATAAGGCGTGAAACCATTCACAGTACCAAGATCCACATAAGCGTTTGCCATGAAGAGTGTCGCAGATTCTAGCTCACCATTATCCTGGAAATCACAAGATGGGTCGCCAGCGATTGGGCCACCGAAGACAGGATCAGAAGCATAACCATTACATGTAACAGCTGATCCAGGTGCAGAATCGCCTGTAAAATCAGAAGAACCAAGATATTTTATCGTAGCGTCTACACGGAAATAATCTGTTACCTGATAACCGATACCGCCTTGAAGCGTGAAAGTATCATCAAGTTCAGCTTGTGAGAAATTACCGGTAAAAAACGGCCCTTGTAAAAAGTTTACACCACCATGGTCAACACTTGCATAACCGATATCGCCACGAATATACCAACCACTTGTGCTGGCTGCCGGAATGACTTCCGGTGGTAAATCATGTGTAGGTGCTGGGATTAAATCAGCTGCCTGAACCATAGCGGTAGATGCCATGAGTGCAGCAGCAACGAGAGACATTTTTTTAAAGCTGCGCATTACAACTTCCTTCCTGATATCCGCCGTGATTGGCGTGTTGAGAAATTTCAATAATCAGGAATATGAAGGATAATGGTTAAAACGCTCTTAACCGTAATTATTAAGGTTAAAAATTAAGGTTAAGCCTTGTTTACTAACGCCAAAAACAAAGAAAGCTCCCTAAAGGAAGCTTTCTTAAGAACTTTAAATTGTAAGATTTATAGTCTAGGCAGCAACTTTTTGGACAACTTCAACAATATCGTTGACCACATTTTCAACCAAAGCCTCATCATCGCCTTCCGCCATAACACGGATTAAAGGCTCGGTTCCCGAAGCACGAATAACAAGACGGCCTGAATTACCAAGACGATTTTGCGCTTCACTGATGGCCTCTTTTACAAGTTTATCCTCTAAAGGCTGTCCACTCGCATAACGCACATTTTTCATCAACTGAGGTACAGGCTCAAATTTACGACAAACATCGCTCACCGGTTTATCTTCTGCCTGAACAACGGCCAGAACCTGCAAAGCTGCAACCAGACCATCGCCTGTGGTCGCAAAATCCGACATAATCATGTGACCAGATTGTTCACCACCCAGGTTAAATCCATGCTCACGCATATGCTGAACAACATAACGATCGCCTACTTTCGTTCTGATCAGATTCAATTGCTGATCGTTCAAGAAACGCTCAAGCCCTAAATTAGACATGACAGTGGCAACAACACCGCCGCCAGCAAGCTTGTTATTTTTATGCCAATACTGGGAAACAAGCGCCATAATCTGATCGCCGTCAATAACGTTTGAATTTTGGTCAACCACAATTAAACGATCTGCATCACCATCAAGAGCAATACCAATATCCGCGCGCGTTTCACGAACTTTTTGGCACAATTGGTTTGTACTGGTTGATCCACATTCACGGTTTATATTGGTACCGTTTGGCTTATTACCAATCGGAACCACATCAGCTCCCAGTTCCCAAAGCGCCTCAGGTGCCACTCTATAGGCAGCACCATTTGCGCAATCCATGACGATACGCATGCCATCGAGTGACATTTTGCGAGGTAGTGTGCGCTTTGCAAACTCGATATAGCGCGCATGAACCCCTTCAACGCGAGTAGCGCGGCCTATTTCATTGGCATTGGCAAGTTTTGAAGTAAGTTCTTCATCAAGCAATTGTTCAATACTGGCTTCAATCTTGTCAGACAACTTAAACCCGTCTGGCCCAAATAGCTTGATACCGTTATCCTCGTAAGCA
>CALFBU010000259.1 GCA_937951455.1 uncultured Rhizobiaceae group bacterium | reverse complement strand
TTAACGCCTTTTTGTTATTTTCCTTAAAATTTTAATGATTTGGAAGAAGCCATGCATTGGAAAGCGTCTCTTTGCGAGCGATTGCATCTCAAGCCTACAGAGTTTTTGATGGGGCTGGTTACACTCTCAGCGTTAATCGTTGATATTGCTCTTGTTCTTTACAAAGGTGTCACGCTGGATTTGCCCGCCTATGCAGGCATTGCTATCGTTGGCATTCCGATGATTATCGTTGGATTATACTACCGCATGAGTGAACGCAGTGAACGTATTGCTTCTGCGATGATTTGTTCCGGTATGTTTATTTTGTTTTCAGCCTGCTTATCGTTGTTCAACTATCTCATGTTGCCGCTGAACAGACCGACTATTGACGTATCCATCACTGCAATTGATGCCATGCTTGGGTTTAACTGGCCGGATGTGATGGCCTTTGCTGCCCAATTTCCAACCACTGTATATATCATGAAGCTGGCATACATGAGCACCATGCCGCAACTGGCGATCCTGGTTGTCATTTTGGGACTATCGGGACGCGCCCGTGACCTCCATATCATGCTCACTTCGGTCACGGTCACAGCCACATTGACCATATGTTTTTGGGGCGTATTCCCAACCCTAGGCGCCAAGTCGCTATATAACGTGTCACCCGAAATCTGGCAGATTATTAATCCGCCTGTAAATCGTGAATATGCACTTGAGTTGATAAAGATTGCGCGTGAAGGTGCGGCTTTCATTACGCCATCAGAAATACGAGGCCTGATTGCCTTTCCATCTTACCACGCGGTGCTTTCTTTTACTGCCATATATGCAGCATGGAATTTGAAAATTGCAGGCCCAATCTACCTCTTGATTAATCTGCTGATCCTGCCAGGCATCTTTATACATGGTGGACATCATTTCCTGGATTTACCTGCAGGTTTCCTGATGTTTGCCTTTGGCACATGGTTGGCACGTCGCGCCGTCAATGATGATTATGTCAGATACAATTTGCCAGGCTATATCATTGCAAAGTGAAACATAAGTTTACCTGATTAAATGCTGTTTCATGCTTTTACCCCTTAATGGACAAGTTCCAGCCCGATTGCAGTCTCAATGCAATACGAGAATGTCGTATCAAAACAGCATTCTATAGGGAGAAGCAAACATGGAACATATCAAACAACTTAAAACAATCAGAGATGAAGCCCTCAGCCGCTTACAAACCGATCCTGATTACAAGCTGCTTACCTCACTCGATAGCCTAATCATCGAACTGGAAGGTGTTACAGCGCTCGCTGAACTGGCGGAAAAAAGCATAACTTCAACCACAACAAGCAAAGCTGAAACGACAAAAGACAAGGTGGATACGCTGGAACAGGCTTTTGACAAATTAAGCACAACAAACACGACAAAGAAAACCAATGGTACGGGCGGCAGTGTTGTGGATTTGTCAGATGAAATTAACGGCGGAGTTTCGCTAAGTTAAACAAGTTACAGTGACCATACATGAGTTGGTCACTCGAATACGCAGGGGTTACAGACCAAGCACCCCTGCTCTTTTTAACTCCATATCAAACAGCGCTTTTTCATGATCCATAAGTTCAACATTACGTGGATATAAGGGCGTGTGTCTGTCGAGGTTTATAGCCCTGTTAAAGCCCTTGGTCGTATCAACGAAATGACTAACGCCATGCGTGCCATATTCATTTCTAAACCCCTGCATAACGGCATCAAGATAAGATTGAAGCAATGACCCATTATCACTTGCGTCTTCTACTTCATCGGCAATATAGACGTAAATTTCTTCAGGCAATTCAACATTAGGAGAAACCTCTAATTGAGAATGCTCCAGTTTATGACGCGAATAGCCTTCTTCACGTTCATCAACCAAAGGCAGGTTTTCCAGCAGGTCCAACACAATCATTCCCTTGATTGTACAAGTTTCATCCGGGTGGATAGAAAGCAGCGAAGTATGATTATCAAAGATTGCAGTAGACCTAGCTTGCCAATGACGACTGTACCCCTTCAAGCTCGCGCGCATAATATCAACATAAGAAGTGCGCAAGGTATGTTTGTTTACAAGGGATCCAAAGCCAAAATAGCCGACCAGCTTATCTTTCATAAAATCAGCTTTCCTGACGCTTGCCATTCACGACCGTATAACTTGGCGCATACATAGTGACCAACTCTTCTGCAGCCGTAGGATGAACTGCCATGGTGCGATCAAAGTCCGCTTTAGTAGCTTTCATTTTAACAGCAATGCCCAACGTCTGCGCCATCTCACCAGCACCATGCCCCATAATGTGAAGACCAACCACCACGTCGGTTTTTGCATCAACGATGATTTTCATAAGCATTTTTTCTGATGAACCTGAAAGCGTGTTTTTCATAGGTCTGAAATGCGCACGGAATACATTCAATTCAGAATATTTTTCACCAGCAGCCTCTTCGCTTAATCCCACAGTTCCAATTTCTGGCTGAGAAAAGACTGCCGTAGCGATCAAATCATGGTCTGGCTTTGTTGGATTGTCTTTAAATTCAGTCTCAATCAAACACATTGACTCATGGATTGCGACAGGTGTCAGAGCCATGCGGTTCGTAACATCGCCCACGGCCCAAATGTTATCAACATTTGTACGCGAGTAATCGTCTACGTTAACAAACCCCCTCCCATCCATCGCAACACCAGCCGCTTCAAGGCCAAGATTTGCAGTCATGGGATCGCGGCCAATTGCAAGCATGACCTGATCAGCATCAAGAGATGTACCATCAGACAAGGTCACAGTTTTGACGCCATCTTTTGAGCCTTCAATCTTACTAAAGGTCTGCATCAAACGTACGTCGATACCCTTCTCTATCATCTCCTCATAAAGTGCCTTTCGCACATCATTATCGAAACCGCGTAGAATTTGCTCCCCGCGATATACGAGCGTTACCTTGCTGCCAAGTCCTGCGAAAATACACGCGAACTCAACTGCAATATAACCACCGCCTGCAATGACGATGGATTTAGGAAGTTCATCAAGATGGAAAACCTCATCAGAGGTAATACACATCTCATCACCATCAACCCCAGCGCTACGGCTGGGTGTACCCCCCACAGCAATTAATATCTTTTCTGCCGTAACAATTTTATCTTCAGCTTTAAGATACACTTCGTGCTTGCCTCTAAGCTCCGCACGGCTGTTGATGATATCTGCTTTATTGTTAGCAAGGCCTTTTTGGTAAAGACCTTCCAGGCGCTCAATTTCCTTATCTTTGTTTGCAATCAGCGTCTTCCAGTCAAAATGACTTTCTCCAACGCTCCAACCAAACCCTTTTGCCGCTTCAAATTCCTCAGAAAATTGGGAGGCATACACCATAAGCTTCTTAGGGACACAGCCTCTAATCACGCATGTGCCGCCCCAACGGTATTCTTCTGCAATACCCACACGCTTGCCCATGCCTGCTATCAAGCGCCCTGCACGAACCCCGCCTGAACCACCACCTATTACAAAAAAATCATAATCAAATTGAGTCATAAGATATCCTAAAGAAAACCCAGCATTAACGCCGGGTTTATGTATACTTGTGATGTGATGGTTTAACCAGCTTATTGTAAGCCAGCTTCCTTCAATTTTTCCTGAACTTGTGCACCCATATCGCGGACAATGCCTTCTCGCCACACTCTGGATACTTCATCAACTTCTCTGAACAAGGTCGGTGTTTGTGTTAGAAACTTGATGCCGGTTTCACTGGAAAAGAATGCTTGAATGGATTCAAGTTCTTCTTTTGTGAAGCGGTTCCCGTAGATTGTTGCAACTTCATTTTCCAAAGGACCACGACGCGGTGCAAGTGAAATTGCAACCTGATTAACAATATCATTAATCTCGGATTCGATATCAGGTCTATTTGCAATCAAGCCTGCTTTTACGAAAGTAGCAACTTCTGGCAAAATACCATCAAGGCGGTCAGTCGCTCCAGTAGCTTCCATAGCAGCACGAGCAGACTTTATATGATCGGCACTAATCTCTTGCGCATAAAGACTCCCAGACCCAGCAGCCATAAGACAGATTGCTAATGTTGCGATACCAGTTTTCATTTTACGCTTAATAGCGATTACAGACTTCATTTAGGATGCTCTCCATCAAAATTTTTATTCTTATAAATGACCCAATTGCTTAACACCATCAGGACTTGCAAGAAATACTACCTTCGCGTAGCCCAAAAACAAGCCATGTTCAACCACGCCCGGTATTTCAAGCAGTTCTTTCGAAAGTGCTGATGCGTCAGGAATATGGCCAAAAGAAGCATCGAGGATTAAATGACCGCCATCTGTTTCAAAAGGAGACACTTCTCCCCCTCGCAGGCTTATTTCACCTGATAAACCAAGTTTAGAAGCAACTGTGGATATCGCAGTATGCGTTGCAGCCAAACCAAATTTATTGACCTCGATTGGCAATGGAAATGCACCTAACGTATCAACAAGCTTGCTCTCATCTGCAATCACAGCCATTGCCTTGGAGGCATGTGCGACTATTTTTTCACGCAATAAGGCTCCACCGCCTCCTTTGATGAGCTGAAACTCGGCATCCACTTCATCAGCACCATCAATAACCAAATCCAGTTCTGGCATTACTTCCAGAGTAGAAAGCGGAATACCCAGTTCTTCGCAGAGGTTCTTGGTTTTAATTGAAGTTGGCACACCTGTTATTTGAAGGCCGTCTTTCACTTTATCTGCAAGTAACCGAATAAATTCATCTGCTGTAGAACCTGTACCAATACCAAGGCGCATGCCATCTCTTACCAAAGTCAATGCTGCTCTTGCAGCTTCAATTTTGAGTTCTACGCTCATGAAGTGTGGTCTCAGCTGATATATAATGTTATCGCCAAAACTAGCATGTGATAATTTGATTCACTATTGATATTCTGGCGTTTTCAACAAGGTATGCACCCGCAATGAAATACAAACTTATAATCTTTGATTTGGATGGCACATTGGCAAATACCGCCCCTGACCTGCTTGGAACGCTTAATCGAATTACAAAGTCATATGAACTTTCACCACTTGGCATGGATCAGTTTGGGCAAATAATCGGTCATGGCGCAAAAGCAATGATCAAACGCGCTTTTGAAATAAACAAACGCGCACTCGATGACGCAACGCTGGAAACTCTATTCGGTGAGTTTCTCAAAGACTATGCTTCCAATATCGCGAATGAAACCACACTTTTTGAAGGTGTGTTGGATGCCATGGATCTGCTTAAATCCAAAGGATATCACTTTGCACTTTGTACGAATAAAACAGAAAGCATGGCGCGTTTGCTGCTTGAAGAACTGGATGTAACACAGCGTTTTAAATCAATTACAGGCGGAGATACATTTGACTTCAGAAAACCGGATGCACGTCATTTACAAGAAACGGCCAGGCTTGCTAGTTTTGACGTTTCAAACGCCATCATGATTGGCGATTCAGCGCCAGACATCAACGCTGCAATAAATGCGCAAATTCCATCCGTTGCTGTAACCTTCGGATATTCGGATTTACCGATAAAAGAGTTGGGAGCTACAAAAATAATCAATCATTTCAGTCAATTATCTGACGCGATTGAATCAATTTCCCAAGATCAATTTATGAATTAAGCAGCTGAACCCTGGCGCATCAATGCGGCAACAACTGAATCATCTTGTTTATTCCAAGCCGTATACCACTGATAGAACTCTTTGGATGGCATAGGTCGCGCGAAGTAGTAACCTTGCGCATATGTACATCCATATTCAGACAAAAACTCCAGCTGCGAAACCGTTTCAACACCTTCAGCGACCGTCTCATAATTCAAGCTGTTCGCCATACCCAAAATAGTACGAACGATAATGCGGCCGTGCTCATCTTCGCGATTAGTCAATTTATCAACAAATGAGCGATCAATCTTGAAGACATCAAACGGGAGTCTTGAAAGCTGCGATAGATTTGAATATCCAGTACCAAAATCATCAATTGCAAAACGGACGCCCAATTTTTTCAATATATTGATATGCTTTAACGCCACATCTGGATTTTGCATTGCCATGCTCTCGGTCAATTCAAGTTCGAGGTTGGCAGGGTTTGCGCCGGTTTGGTTCAGAACTTCAATAACAATATCTGACAAATCAGGACGCTCAAATTGAGCCGTTGAAATATTTACAGCAATTGAAATGTCTATGCCTTCATCTTCAAAGGCTTTTAATTGCTTACAGGCTTGCTCTAAAACCCATTTGCCCAAGGGTAAGATCAAACCGCAATCTTCAGCGATATTGATAAAATCAAGCGGCGGAATCATGCCCTTTTCAGGATGCTTCCATCGAATTAGCGCCTCAGCAGACTTAGGCAGCGCTGAAGAACAATGAATTTTCGGCTGGTAGTAAAGCTCAAGCTGATTGTTTTCTTCAAGTGCTATACGCAAATCCTGTTCGATTTCCATACGTCGAGACGCTTCTGCATTCAATTCAGAAGAGAAGTAACGGTAAGTGTTCTTGCCCTCTTCCTTTGCTTGATACATCGCCATATCAGCACTTTTCAATATTGTCTGATAATCAGAACCATCACGCGGGAAAATGGCAATACCAACTGATGCGCCGATGTTTACCTTGGCACCATTAATATCAAAAGGCTCGGAAACTGCTTCGATAATCCGTTGGGAAACGGTTGCTGCATCTGTGGGCTCACGAATTTCAGAGAGCAATACGGTAAATTCATCTCCGCCAAGACGTGCAAGCATCTGCTTGTTTTTGTTGGCGTTATCAGAATCACCCTCTTCGGTTTCCATTGCATTCATGGCCTTAAAGGCAATCAAGTCTTCAGCACGAAGAACATTCGCCAGACGCTCAGAGAATTGGCTCAAAATGGCATCACCTGCATCATGACCATGTGTATCATTCACACGTTTAAAGCCGTCTAGGTCCACGAACAAAAGACCACCTGTTACTTTTTGGCGAACTGCACGACGAATAGCACGTGTTAGCTCTTTCCTGAAAAACTCTCGATTTGGCAGTTGAGTCGTACGATCAACATAAGCAAGTTCATATATCTGTTCGATATTTTCTTTCAGTTTGCCAATCATTCCAGAAAAAGCCAAACCCAATTGACGAATTTCATTGGGTCCTTCGATGGGCATGGTACGCTTCAGATCACCATCAGCCACTTGCTCTGCAGTTTCAGAAAGTCTCAATAAGGGACTTGTAATCTGTTTAACCAGAATACCAGCAAGAATAATGCCCAAGCTTAAAATAGGAACTAAAGAAAAGAAATTGGATTGTAGAATGGGCCACATGACTTCTGAAAACGTTGGGTTTTCAAAACGGATCATGACTGCGCCAATTGCACTGCCATCGCGCAATAAAGGCTCTGCAACTGTTATTGCGTCATCGGTGATTGAAAAGTCCGGCTTTCCAGTTTTAATGGCTTTAATTTGTTCCGCATTATTACCAACTGGCAAAAGAGTAGGCGTTGCCGGATCACCATCTAAAAAGAATGTGAGTTCACGATCAACAGCACTAACCTGCGTTACATGCTCGGTGAAACGTACAGATTTTAAAATTTCTTCAATGTCGGAAAGTTCGAAATAATCAAATTGATTTTCAAGACTTCTGGCAACCACAGTCGTGATGGATCGTGCTTCAACAAGGCGCTGATCACGTACCTTCTGAGTTTCAAGCACAGTGTCAGTTACAAATTGCGCAGCAACAAGCGTAACAGCAAGTCCAATGACAAGCATCAAAACGCGGAAATGAATCCCGTTACTTACAAATTTTAGCTTGGATAACATCCAGCCACCTATACGGGCCATCCCGCTCCCTAATTCAAGAAGACATTAACGGGAAGAAAATTAAAAAAGGTAAATAAATCAAAAGATACGTTTGTTTTGAAGAATTAATGCGATGCTTAGTTAACAAAACAAAAACATTGAATTGCCGATATCATCATTGCAATCACGACAAGCCTATGAAACCCTGATCAAATATTTGAATAAAAGCTTTTCAGGCACTTTGATGAATTTAAAAATAAACAATGTCAGCGATAATATGCTGGGCAGTGCCTATATGTTGCTTGCCATGGCCAGTTTTGCCATTGGTGATTCAATTCTTAAATTCATCAGCTCAGAAATGCCACTCGGCCAAATTCTCTTCACGCGCGGATTATTCGCGATTGTAATATTATATATCATCGCAAGAAAGCTAGGCTCACTCAGGCCATTATCAGCAGTATTAAAAACACCTTTTTTATTAAGAGTCCTAGGCGAAGTTTGTGCTACCTATTTCTTTTTCACAGCACTTTTTCAAATTCCACTCGCAAATGCGGCCGCCATCATGCAAGCCTTACCACTTACCGTGACACTGGCAGCTGCATATTTTCTTGGCGAAGCTATTGGCTGGCGCAGAATATCGGCTATTCTTGTCGGCTTCATCGGAGTGATTTTAATCATCCAGCCAGGCCTTGACGGCTTCAACATTTTTTCCCTCTATTGCCTAGTTGCAGTCTTGGCTTGCACACTTAGAGATGTCGCGACAAGGCGACTGGACCATGACACACCCACCATATTTGTTACCTTGGTAACGGTTTTTGTTGTAGCAATCGGAGGCGGCTTGCTTGGGCTAACAGAAGAGTGGGTGCCAACAACGCTTTATACAACGAGCATCCTGGGCGTTGCATCATTATTCCTGATTACAGGTTTCATTGGCATCGTATCCTCCATGCGCGTTGGTGAGGTTGCGGTTGTAACACCATTTAGATATTCAGTTCTAATCTTCGCAATATTGATAGGTCTTATTTTCTTTAATGAAGTTCCCAATACGCTCACTATCATCGGCTCAATCATAGTTGTTGGTAGCGGAATTTATACCATCTATCGCGAGCGACGTGTCGCGCAAAACTGGCAAAAAGCGCAGTAAAAATATGATCTCAAAAACAACACCGCCTCATATTACCACGCTTGTTGCTGCTGCTGCTTTGGGTCCTTTGGCAATGAATGTCTTTTTGCCTTCTTTACCGGGCATTACAGACTATTTTGCAACAACCGAAGCAACGTCACAACTGTCCGTATCACTGTATCTGACTGCAGTAGCATTACTGCAACTTGTATTCGGACCATTATCAGACAAGTTCGGCAGAAGGCCCGTTATCCTGATCGCGTTTTGCATCATGATTGCTGGCACCCTCATTTGTATTTTTGCCACAACGATAGAGTGGTTCCTTGCAGGCCGCAT
>CALFBU010000258.1 GCA_937951455.1 uncultured Rhizobiaceae group bacterium | reverse complement strand
GCTTTTTTCTCGGGCTGAAACGGGTCCAGTGAAACCTTGTTTTTACCTGCAGTATAAACACGCCGCTCCACACCAATTTTTTCAATAGCCTTGTCAAAACCAAAGCTTGCAGAAACCACACCAATCGATCCGACGATGGATGTTTCATCGACAAAGATTTCATCACCAGCAATGGCAAGCATGTATCCACCTGACGCTGCAACATCTTCGACAAATACCAGAACTCTCTTTTCATGTTCAGCAGCAAGTTCTCGAATGCGCTGATACATCAAACGGGATTGCACCGGTGAGCCGCCAGGTGAATTGATTACCAAAGCAACAGCAGGGGCTTGCTTGTCTTGAAATGCTTTTTCCAAAAGTGGCCCTACACCAGATAGTGAAAGCGCTCTGTTTAAGGGGCCACTGGAAGCAGCAATCGCGCCAGATAATCTTACAACCGGAATGGTAATTTCTTTTTTGCCAAGCTTTCCAGGCAGGTATTTTCTCAAATTCATAATTGCATTCTTAATTTATAACGTTCGGTAACTTATAAATGGTTCGGCTAAGCGCACTTTACAAGCACGATAACGCATTGAGAGGCTAAATTTGCGTTTAGCTTGCAAAATTCAAACGCGCTGTACCTTTGAAAATACCATCGGCTCGTTCTGTGAAACTGCCATCATTATTATGAACTACAAAGCCTGGCACGATCGCCATCGGCGCACGTGAGGCACGGGTTCCTCTCACGATGATGCGTTTTGCAGCTTCATCGGCACGAGAATGAATTGGCATGATTTCCAAACCACCAAAGCGTCCTTGCGAACAAGCAAGAACTTCGCCCAGATTTTCGGTACGATAAATAATTGTAAGCGTACCACCAGGTTTTACAATTGCAGCAGCTGTTCTAAACCAGGCATCGATGCCGCCTTCACCCATCATGAAAGCTTCTGCCCTCATCGTATCTTTTGGAGGTCTTTCACGCGAGGTGTTGTAAGGCGGGTTCATGATGACGTGGTTGACACTGTCAGGAGCAAGACCCGCTTTTAGCCGATCAACACCGCTGGATGTAACGTCGAGCTCAATGACTTTTGTTTTGATAAAAAGTTTTGAATTTCCGCTTAGATGTAAAGACTTCTGAGCAAGATCAGCCATCTGTGGGTTTTTCTCAACACAAAGAAGCTTTAACTCAGGGTTTAAATTAATCGCAGCCAGTCCCGCAACACCAGCACCAGAGCCAAGATCGGCTAATACACCAGAGGCGTTTTTAGGTAAGGCAGCCGCAAGCAGAAGGGCATCCATACCACTTCTGTTACCGCGTGCCGCAGGTTGTAACACCTCAAACGCACCATCATGAAACTTGTCGCGCGTCGTTTCCATTGCACCACTTGAAAAATCATCTTCTGGTCTAGTCTGTAAATTGGTTTTAGCCATGCCTATCAATCCCTCAACCGGCCATAGCTGTGAAAAACTAACGGCTGGTAATTTCTTTTTCAAGTCCTGCGTCTTGCATTAGTTGCTTTGCAGAAAGCAAGCTTGCCTCTGTAACCATTATGCGTTTTGGAATAATACCCAAAGAGCCTTCCAAAATGCTCATATTCTGATCCAGTACCAGAAAATCTATCTCAGCATCCTTAAGCAAGGATTCAACATAAGAAATGGTTACGATATTGTTGGTTGCCATGAGTTCTATCATGTCGTCTATTAGTATCGAAACTTTTAACAAAATCTAGCATTCATAAGCGTATTAGCGGAATCATTTATTGTAACGTTCGCGTTATAAGCAATAGAATGTGGCCTGCTACAAAATAGCACTTGTGCGAGAGCAGTTGGCGGCTTATTTTCTGCCTGTAATAAAAAGGGATTAAATATGTCGGGCGTTGTAATTTCCATCGATAATAAGAAACTTGCCAAGGCAAGCATTGCACCATTGATGCAGCTTGTTGAAAACGACATGAAGCGTGTGAACGCTTTAATTCTGTCAAAGACAGGATCAGATGTTGAAATGATCCCTGAAGTTGCAAAACACCTGATTGATTCTGGTGGCAAACGTCTTCGCCCGATGATTACTTTGGCCGCGGCTCAAATGTGTGGCTATGAAGGTGACGGTCATGTGACACTTGCAGCCAGTGTTGAGTTTATGCATACGGCAACGCTTTTGCATGATGATGTCGTAGACCAAAGTGACATGCGTCGGGGTAAATTGGCCGCGCGTATGTTGTGGGGCAATGAAGCAAGTGTTTTGGTGGGTGACTTTTTATTGGGTCAGGCTTTCAGGATGATGGTCGAAGTCGGATCATTACAGGCGCTGGATGTACTCTCGCATGCCGCAACCGTGATTGCAGAAGGCGAAGTACTTCAACTGCAAACGGCTCAAAATCTTGAAACTACAGAAGATGAATATCTCGAAGTCATACGATCCAAGACAGCAGCCCTGTTCGCAGCCGCTGCAGAGGTCGGCCCGATCATAGCGGATAAAAGCCCAGCGCACATTAATGCACTTCGTTCATATGGGAATAACCTAGGTCTTGCATTCCAGCTGATAGACGATGCTCTGGACTATGGTGGCAATGCAGGAGATTTGGGCAAAAACACAGGCGATGATTTCCGCGAAGGTAAAGTAACACTTCCTGTCATTCTGGCCTATAGAAGAGGCAGTGATGAAGAGCGCCAGTTCTGGCAGGATGCTGTGGTCGATGGCAAAACACATGATGAGCGACTAAAACAAGCCTTGGAAATT
>CALFBU010000257.1 GCA_937951455.1 uncultured Rhizobiaceae group bacterium | reverse complement strand
GTTTCATATACAATGCGCTCATGCGCGGCGTGCTGATCGACGATGACCAGGCCTTTTTCAGTTTGGGATACGATATAATTTTTATGCAATTGCGCGCGTGCGGCACCAAGTGGGAAGTCACCGCTTTGTTCATCCGTTATGTCTTGCGCAACATTGCCACTGGGCGCGCCCGTAATGTCAAAACCTGCTTGCCCCTCGTCAAGCTCTCTATGGAGTTGCGGGTTTTGATCCAAAGGTCTCGCCCAGTCTTTTGAAGCTTGTGCAACTGCCGAAGAAGGGCGGTATGTATTGGCAAAGCTTTCCTGATAGCCTGAAAAACTGCTGCTCTTGCCACTTGTTTCTGGCTTGAACGCATTCATCATGGCTTCCGCACCAGCGCGGCTCGTTAACGGGCCATCTTCTTCTCCGTCTGCACTGATCGCTTGTTTGAGCGAACCGACGATCAGCCCTCTGATCAAACCTGCATCACGAAAGCGCACGTCCGCCTTTGCCGGGTGAACATTGACATCAACCATGTGCGGATCAAGGTCGAGAAACAGCGCCAACACAGGATGTTTGCCACGCGGCAGCACATCCATGTAGGCACCGCGCACTGCGCCCAGAAGTGCCTTGTCCTTCACAGGCCTGCCATTCACAAAAAAATATTGCGCAAGGGCACTGCCGCGATGATAGGTCGGCACGCTTGCAAACCCCTGCAACGAAGTGCCTTCGCGACCTGCATCTATTTTCATCGAGTTTTCCGAGAAGTCTTTGCCCAGGACTTGGGCAAGACGGTCAAACTGCGTGGTGGTCGGATAATCAAGCGATGAGCGATCATCGCCTGAAATCGAAAATCTGATATGTGGAAATGCCAGAGCCACGCGCTTGAAAACATCGGTGATGGCATTGGTTTCAGCACGGTCTGATTTCAGAAATTTTAATCGGGCAGGGGTCGCATAAAAGAGATCAGAGACCTCAACAACCGTTCCCTCAGTTAGGGCTGCTGGCGAAGGCCCTGTAATTTTACCCCCAGAGACATTGATCTTCCAGGCGCTATCATCGGTTTTCGTGCGCGAGGTTATTGTTAGTCTGGAAACCGAGCCAACGGAGGGCAGCGCTTCGCCTCTGAACCCCAGACTTCTGATGTCCATCAGATCATCGGTGAGCTTTGATGTGCAATGGCGCTCAACGGCTAAAGAAAGGTTTTCAGGCGTCATGCCGTGGCCATTGTCGCTGACCCGCATGAGGGTTTTACCACCACAAGAGGTTACAACATCAATACGCGTACTCCCTGCATCAATCGCATTCTCAATGAGTTCCTTGATAACGCTGGCAGGGCGCTCAATGACTTCGCCGGCTGCAATCTGGTTCACAACCGTTTCTTCCAGCCGAATGACGGATGGGGCAGAAAGATTTTCAGGTCTATGATTTTGTCCGTGCAATGTCATGGCGATACTATCTGCGATTCTGATCGTGAGTGAAAGCGCTTAGATGAGCACTCCAATAGAATATACTATGCTTTACCTTTGGTTTTCAGCTAGAGTAATATCCAACAAGACAAACACACAACAACAGTTTGAAAGAAGAAGTATGAAGTCCCTTTTCCATTTGGCTTATCATGTCAAAGATCTCAACAAGTCGCGTTCGTTTTATGGTGATTTATTAGGATGCAAGGAAGGGCGCAGTACGGATACCTGGGTCGATTTTGATTTCTTTGGCCATCAGATTTCCTTGCATTTGGGCGAGCCGTTTGAAACCGCCAATACCGGAAAAGTAGGTGATCATATGGTGCCCATGCCGCATCTGGGTGTCGTGCTGCAAATGGATGACTGGCAAGGACTTGCAGATCGCCTGCTCGCGTCCGGAATGGAATTTGTTTTAAAACCGCAAACGCGTTTTGAAGGTGAACCGGGCGAACAAGCCACCATGTTTTTTCTTGATCCATCGGGCAATCCGATTGAGGTAAAAGGCTTTAAGGATTTCGATTCCCTTTACGCCAGCTAGGCTGCTTTTGAGAGTTTGGTTTTCTTCGCAATGATCGGCATACCGCTCACCGCACCTTTGCCAACATGATAGAAATATCGCATCCAGCGACGAGCACCCCAAATCAGACTCTTTTCAAGGGATAATGACTTTAGGAAGTAGGCTTCGTGTAAACTATTGGCATCACTTTGGCGTTTTGTCTCGTCTTGATAAAATTCGCTGAGAGTATCTGCGTCAAATCTGTTTTGATCCAGCCATTGGGGAATATATTTCGAACATAATATTTCAACGTCAGTAACAGCCTTGCTTGTTCCTGTTCCGGCACCAGGGCAGGAGGTGGAATATGCATCGCCCACGAAAACAATGCCATCGCATTTTTCCGGATGATTTTGATAAAGATCAACAGGACGTACATGCACCCGACCATCGACCTTGAATTTGCCAATCAACTTTTCCAGACTTGGCATTAATATATTGAGTGCCTTTTCAGGATTTTGCTTCATAGCTTGCATGAAGACATCATCTTTATCCCAATACCCAAACGTGTTGACCCTAAAACTCTTTCCACTTTTAAAAGCGGTGAAATACGCAAGTTTTTCAGATGATTTTTCTGGCCAGAAGGTGAAGGAATCAAACTCAAATTTATTCCCCTCGATTGGCTCAATATCGAAGCCTATCGCCATTTCATGCTGCTTGCTCAGCATTGTTTGAGATATGTTTAGTTGCTTGCGCAGACCAGGGTTTAAACCATTGGCCATGATCACAAGTTTTGCTTCAATCTGACTGCCATCGGCAAGAATGAGCCTGTTTCCAGCTTTGCATGACTGAATGGCTTTCACTTTCCCCTGAACAAGTTTGTCTGTTTTTTCAAGATACGCCCGAATGGAATTTATCGCGGTCTCGTAGGAAAAGCCGTAATGTGGGTAGTGCATTTTATTGACAAGTCTGCCTTGACGGGCAATCCAAATGTCTTCAATCGGTGTGCAAGCAGCATATATATTGCCTGATATTCCTACTCTTTCGAGCATTTCCATCTGGTCACGATTGAATTTCTCACAGCGAAAGTCTTTAGGGAAAACCGCGTGGGGATCAATCAAAACTGCCTCAATGCCTGCATTTTGCAAAAGTACGGCTGCGGTTGAGCCTGCTATCCCACCCCCTACGATGGCTATGTCGGTTTGAATGATATGTGAATTTTCTGACATTATCTGTAAGTTGCTTTGTTCTTTTCAATCTTCAAAGCAAGATAACCTATAGAAAACATTTATAAAAATGACGTTTGTTCACAATTTGAATTATAATTAACAGGCTGCAAAGCGGCTCTCCTGCATTCTGTTTCTAGTTCTTGAAAAAACAAAATGCCCCCTTGCCTTGAAGTCTCAATAGCCTACAAGAGAACGGAAATTAATGCGCGCTTGGGCGATGATACCAATTGGAGATTAAGATGCTTGAAATAGCACAAGAGTTTAAAAAAGAAGCCAACTATATTAACGGCGAGTGGGTGAAAGCCGACAGCGGTGAAACCTTTGAAGTTCACAACCCTGCAACAGGTGAGTTACTGGGTAGTGTGCCGATGTGCACAAACGTGGAAACAAGCCGCGCGATTGACGCAGCTTATACAGCGTTTCAGACATTCCGTAAGACTTCAGTTAAAGAACGTACAGACATGTTGCGCCGTTTGCGCCGTCTTATTATTGATAATCAGGAATCGCTTGCGCAATTGCTGGCTGCGGAACAAGGCAAGCCAATTGCCGAGGCGCGCGGCGAAGTACGCATGTCAGCTTCATATGTCATGTGGTTTGCCGAAGAAGCAAGACGCATTTACGGTGAAACCATTCCATCTCCATGGGCTGAACGCCGTATTATGGTGACAAAAGAACCTGTGGGTGTTGTCGGTGCGATTACGCCGTGGAACTTCCCTTCATCCATGTTGGCAAGAAAAATTGCACCTGCAATTGCAGCCGGCTGTACCGTTGTATGTAAGCCGGCAGAAGCAACGCCTTACTCTGGCCTTGCATGGGGAATGATGTGCGAAAAAGCGGGTATTCCGGCAGGTGTTGTAAATATCCTGACAGGTGATCCAATTACAATCGGTGAAGAACTGACGAGCAACCCGAATGTTCACAAAATCACTTTCACAGGTTCAACCCGTGTCGGCAAAATCCTGATGGCGCAATCTGTGCCAACTGTTAAAAAGATCTCCATGGAAATGGGTGGCAATGCGCCTTTCATCGTATTTGATGATGCAGATATTGATCGTGCTGTTGAAGGGGCGATGGCGTCCAAATTCCGCAACTCTGGGCAAACTTGTGTTTGTACAAACCGTCTTTATGTTCAATCCGGTGTCTATGACAAATTCGTGGAAAAACTGGCAGCAGCTACAAAAGCCATGAAGGTTGGAAAGTCCAATGAAGAGGGCGTCGTTCAAGGACCTTTGATCAACGAAGCAGCAGTGGCAAAAACCGAAGAATTTGTTCAGGACGCCAAGGATAAAGGCGGCAAGGTTGTAACCGGCGGTAAACGTCACGCACTAGGTCATGGTTTCTTTGAGCCGACTGTAATTGCTGATGCAAATCAGGACATGATGTTCTCCTATGATGAAATTTTTGGCCCAGTTGCACCAGTTTATAAGTTTGAAACCGAAGAAGAAGTTGTGGCAAAAGCGAATGATACAGATTTCGGTCTGGCCTGTTATTTCTACACGCAAGATTTGGGTCGTACATTCCGTGTGATGGAAGGTCTTGAATACGGTCTTGTCGGCGTGAATGAAGGCGTTATCACCGCTGTCGAAGCGCCATTTGGTGGCTTTAAACAATCTGGTGTTGGCAAAGAAGGCGGACACCAGGGCATTGAGGATTATCTGGAAGAAAAATACGTCTGCATTGGTGGTCTAGGGTTTTAAGCAAACCTGACAAATGTATAACGTAAACGGTCTGGCAAGTTAGGAAACTATTTGCCAGGCCTTTTTTATTGCGGGCTGAAACAATACGTGTGCTTAAAACTGCCAAAGAACAAAAAAAGCCTTTGCAAGCCACATTTGCCATGTTAACGACAATCGTCAATCCATATGTTTTAAAAACGGACGGGTAACGGATAATTTCATCCACAAGTCTTAAATTTGGGATTGGCGTCAGCCAAGAATTATATGTCAAAAATTGTCACTTCAGGAACTGGAGATATTGCCCTCACATTTGACGATGTGTTGCTGCAACCAGGCCTTTCAAATGTCATGCCGGGTCAGGTTGATATTACCTCACGCGTTGCTGAGGGTATTGGTCTTAACATGCCAATTCTTTCTGCTGCGATGGATACGGTAACCGAATCCCGCCTTGCAATTGCTATGGCACAAGCAGGCGGAATGGGAGTTATTCACCGTAACCTGGAGCCAGCCCAGCAGGCAGAAGAAGTCAGACAAGTTAAAAAGTTTGAATCAGGCATGGTCGTCAACCCATTGACCATCGGGCCAGAAGCAACCCTGGCCGAAGCCAAAGCGCTCATGAAAGCCAATAATATTTCGGGTGTTCCTGTGGTTGAAGATGCCGGCAGCGGCGGTCATGTGACGGGCAAGCTGGTTGGTATTTTGACAAACCGTGATGTGCGTTTTGCCTCCAACCCCGATCAAAAAGTCTACGAACTGATGACGCGTGAAAACCTGATCACCGTTAAGGAAGGCGTAGACCCACAAGAAGCCAAACGTCTTTTGCATCAACACCGCATCGAAAAACTACTGGTCGTAGATGGTGACTACCAATGTGTGGGCCTTATTACTGTAAAGGATATTGAAAAATCCAAACTCAATCCAAATGCTGCAAAAGACGACCAAGGTAGACTTCGCGCTGCTGCTGCAACAACCGTTGGTGATGATGGCATCGAGCGTGCAGAACGTTTGATGGATGCGGGCGTTGATCTGCTCGTGGTTGACACAGCACATGGCCACAGCCAGAAAGTTCTGGACGCGGTTTCGCATATCAAGAAATTATCCAATTCCGTGAAAATTCTTGCAGGCAATGTTGCAACGAGCGATGGCACAAAGGCTCTCATCGATGCAGGCGCGGACGCTGTGAAAGTTGGTATTGGACCTGGTTCGATTTGTACAACACGCATTGTGGCAGGTGTCGGCGTTCCGCAACTCTCAGCCATCATGTCTGCGGTGGAAGCTGCCCAAAAGGCAAATATTCCAGTGATTGCAGATGGCGGCATTAAATATTCTGGCGACATCGCAAAAGCGATTGCGGCAGGGGCATCTGTAGTGATGGTTGGTTCGCTTTTGGCAGGAACAGAAGAAAGCCCGGGTGAAGTATATTTGCATCAAGGCCGTTCTTA
>CALFBU010000256.1 GCA_937951455.1 uncultured Rhizobiaceae group bacterium | reverse complement strand
AGAACGTCATATTGAACTCATCAATCCGGATGTAATTTTGATGCTGGGCGGTTCTTCGGCAAAGACGCTCTTGAAAAGCAGTGACGGCATCATGAAACTACGTGGAAAATGGAGCGAAATAAAAACCGAGAAAACAAGTGTAAAAGCGCTCCCAACGCTTCATCCTGCCTATTTACTGCGCCAGCCCTTGCATAAAAGACTTGTGTGGCAAGACCTGCTTTCTCTCAAGCAACACCTTATTGGCTAATTAGAAAAGCTATAAACTCCAATGACTTGTCTTCCAGTCAAAATCAAGTTCGCTCCTTTTATCCACCGCCAAACACCTCCCAAATATAAATACTAGCCAAGCCTGACGGTCAGGGTTAGCATGTTGTTAAGTTTTGATAAAGGTTACGGGCAACCGATTTGCCCCGGAACGTAACTTAAAAACTTAATATCATGATCTTATCTATGGAGAGGGAGGATAAGTAGATCAAATGTCAATCAAACCACCACTAACGGACTTACCCATCAGTACATCTGAAGGCGGGTTCTATAATGGCTTTGCAACTGCTGTAGCAGTTCCAGCCAAAATAATCATATCAGCGCTTTGCGTTTGGGCCATATTCTGGCCAATAGCGTCTGGCGCTATTCTTAATGGCATCAACACAGTCATTCTCGACTTGTTTGCAGCTTGGTACATCTGGACAGTCGCTTTTTTTGTTATCGTCTGTTTGGGACTGGCACTATGGCCTACTGCAGGACGCATGAACCTCGGTGCTGACGGAGACAAACCTGAGTTTTCAAATTTCTCCTGGTTCTCAATGATGTTCGGTGCCGGTATCGGTGTCGGCATGCTGACATGGGCTGTTGCTGAGCCAATAGCTCACTTTAAAAACAACCCGTCGGTTATCCAGGGTGCTACAACCGCACTTGGAGAAGACAATGTGCGTGAAGCTTATGTCTGGTCATTCCTTCATTGGGGGCTTGGAGCATGGGCATGTTATGCTGTAGCAGGATTGGGACTTGCTTTCTTTAGCTACAGGCGCGGTCTTCCACTAACCATACGTTCATCGTTGACACCGCTGTTTGGTAAAAGTCTGGCTGGTACACTCGGTCACGTGATTGATATTGTCGCTGTCGTGGCAACAATCCTTGGCGTTGCGCAAACCCTTGGTTTCGGTGTTGATCAGCTTGTTGCCGGTTTTACGCGTATTGGAATCGGTGGACTTGTGCATGAAGCGGGTGCTGTTGACGCAGCTGGCAAGGATATTGCCGGTACTGTTAACACCTTTGGGATTGTAGTTGCCTTGCTCATAATTATGGGTGCGTCAACTCTTTCAGCACTATCTGGTGTTGGTAAAGGCATCAAATGGCTATCAAATATCAACATGGTTTTGTCGATTGTTTTGCTTGGCTTTTTCATCATCTTTGGTTCTACCTTCTTTGGTGCAACCGCATTCTTCGTAGGCATTTGGGACTACCTACTTGCACTACCGTTCTTGAGCTTTAACGTTTACACATCAGACGGCGTTGAAGGCAGCCAAGCATTCCTGCTTGCTCAATGGCAGGGTTGGTGGCCAGTATTTTACTGGGCATGGTGGATAGCGTTCGCGCCATTCGTTGGACTGTTCTTGGCGCGTATCTCAAAGGGCCGTAGCATTCGCGAGTTTGTTCTTGGCGCAATGATCGTTCCTGCCTTAATGTGTTTTGTTTGGTTTGCATGGGCTGGCGGCACAGCTGTTGACCTTGAACTAAACGGCGCTGCAAACGGTCTTATTCTGGATGCAGGTAATGGCGATAAGATTTTTGCTATGACCGAGTTTATGCTTTCCCCAATCGGCGACTGGCTGGCTTGGGGTATGGCATTATTGATCGTTACTTTGTTAATGACATTTCTCGTTACCTCGGCTGACTCTGCTGTGCTTATCGTGAATACCATTAACGCAGCCGGTGACGAAGGTCCAAAGGCACGTCCACACATATTGTTCTGGGGTTCTGCTCTTGCATTCGTGGTTGGCGGTCTACTGATCTCTGGAGGTACATCCGCCATCCAAACAGCAATGGTCATCGGAGCGCTGCCATTCTCGGTTGTAATGGTCTTGATGTGCATCTCTTTAATTAAAGCCATTTATAATGATGGCAGGAGAGAAAAAGCGGGTATTGCCACCGTCGCGACAGATGTGGAAGCTGCCGCACCAGCAGAATAATTCTACTACACAAAACAATGAAAGCCCCGACGTTGCGTTGGGGCTTTTTTTATATTCAAATTACATTGAGAGGGTTAGCTGTTTTTCATTTCATGTATTGCGTCAAGCAATCCTTGGGTCGAACTGTTTTGTGCTTTATGCGAATTGCCTTCTTCCAACATGGGTTCAATTGTGTGCAATAGCTCCTTGCCAAGCTCTACGCCCCATTGGTCAAACGAATTAATACCCCACAAAACACCTTGAATGAAAACCTTGTGTTCGTAAAACGCCATCAACATACCGAGGACATGGGGTGTTACTTCTTTATACAGGAACGTATTGCTCGGTCTGTTTCCTTCAAAGACGCGATGTGGATTGCCATTAGCTTCTTCCAGCGTTCTGCCCATCATCAAAGCTTGCGTTTGTGCAAGACAATTTGAGATCAACATATTGCGGTTTTCTTGCCCACCATAACCAGTGGTTGCCAGTAGAAAATCACATGGAATGATAACCGTACCCTGATGAATTAACTGATAAAAAGCATGCTGACCGTTTGTTCCCACTTCGCCAAATATGATTGGCCCTGTATCAAGCTGTGTTTGTTCATTGGATTTTAAAACAGACTTGCCATTCGATTCCATATCAAGCTGTTGAAGCCAAGCTGGAAAGCGTGACATTCGACTGTCATAAGGCATGACCGCCTGCGTTTGAAATCCCCAGACATTTCTGTACCAAACGCCCAAAAGCGCCATCATAACAGGTATGTTTTGATCTAAAGGCGCATTCTTGAAATGCTGATCTGCTGAATATGCACCACCCAGAAATTTGTCAAAGTCTTCTGGTCCAATTGAAATCATCAGTGACAAACCGATGGCTGACCAGATTGAATATCGACCCCCGACCCAATCCCAAAATCCAAAAGTACGCTCATCTTCAATCCCAAATGCTTTTGTGGCTTCAAGGTTGGTTGATAGTGCGCAAAAGTGAATGCCAGCATTTTCTTTGCCGATAGCATCTTCAACCCAACGCTTTGCATTGCGCGCATTGAGCATGGTCTCTGCTGTGGTGAAAGATTTTGAGGCCACAATAAACAGAGTTGTTTGCGGTTTTATATATTCGAGAATATCGTCGAGGTCTGTTGCGTCAGAATTTGCTACGAAGTGCAAACGCGGCCCATCGTTAAATTCCCGCAAAGATTGGGTTGCCATGCGAGGACCCAAATCCGAGCCTCCAATGCCAATGTTCACAACGTCAGTAATTGCGCCGCCAGTCACTTTATAAGAACCATCGCGTACCGCATTGGCAAAGGTTGTCATTTTGGCCAATCCGGCTTTTACATCTGGTATGACATCTTTGCCCTCGAACATGACAGGCTCGTCTGATTTATTGCGTAAGGCTGTGTGAAGTGCTGCTCTGTTTTCTGTCGTATTCACGCGCTCGCCCGAGAACATTGCATCACGCATTTCCTCAAGCCGGCTGGCTTTTGCCATGTCAATTAAGACGGAGATCGATTGTTCATCAATTCTATTCTTGGAATAATCGAACAACACCCCTTCGTTCCGAATAGAAAACTTGTTGAAGCGGTCTTTATCTTGTTCAAACATGTCACGCACTTGCACGTCCAAAAGCCTTTGCTTTTCAGCATTAAGCTTATCCATAAAGTCCAAAAGTGCGGGGCTGTTTTTCAAGGTATTAATCATTCGCGTGATATGAATTGGAAAAGTGTCCAAATTGCATTAAACCATATTAAAATTAATGAAT
>CALFBU010000255.1 GCA_937951455.1 uncultured Rhizobiaceae group bacterium | reverse complement strand
GATAAAGATCCGTCTCTTTTTGGGAGATCAGCGGGAAGTGGTTTGCTTTGGTTTGGGCAACCAGGTTCGCTTTGATGCCGATTTTGCCAAACATTCCGACCGCTGCCTGACAAATTGCTTCATCATTGACATAACGGTCATTAGGGCAGTGCATCGTGACTTCAAATCCGTCGCCATAACCTGCTTCAGCCATCAAGGCTTTTGCTGCTTCAATGTCAGCTTTAGGATAAGCGTCCAGCGCTTCGGTCCAGCCGTTCACGAAAGGTGGAATAATAACGCCAGTAGGTGCTGATTGACCACGCATTACGACTTGCTTAATCGCGTCTCTATCGAGCGCAAGGCTCATCGCTTTGCGTACTTTCAAATCAGCAAAAGGATTTTTTCCTTCCACGTTATCATTTTTCAGATCTGCATCGCCTGAGTTGATGCCAAAGAAGATTGTACGGTTTTGAGGAGCGTTGTTTACGATCAAGCCATCCGCACTTGAAACGCGGCTCAAGTCCTGTACCGGAACGTCCTGAATGAGATCGACTTCACCTGAAAGCAGCGCCGCAACACGCGTCGCCGCGTTTTGGATAGGCGTGTAAACAATTTCGGTAATCTCAAGCGGGAATTGTCCCTTGCCCCAATAGTTTGGATTTGCCTTGAGGACTGTTTTCACATCTGGTTCGCGGCTTTCCAGCATAAATGCGCCAGTACCGTTTGCATTTCGAACAGCAAATGTTTCTTCGCCCGTATCAAATTCCGCAGGAACAGCAACCTTGTTTGCTTCAGACCAGCCTTTGTCCATCATGAAGAGGTTGGTTAAATTGTTCGGCAAAATCGGGTTTGGGCCATCCGTCTCGATTTCAACCGTATAGTCGTCAACCGCGCGCACTTCCTTGATGGTGACGATGAGCTCTTTCATGTCGGAGCTTTCGTGCTTGGCACGATTAAAAGAGAAAACTACATCCTCAGCTGTAAAGTCTTCGCCACCATGAAACTTGACACCTTCGCGCAGCTTGAAAACCCAAACGTTTGGATTGCCTTCTTTGACAGACCACTCGGTCGCTAGTGCAGGAATTGGCTTAGCTTCCATATCCGGAGAAATAAGCGGCTCATAAACTTGTTGAGCAAGTGCGTGGGTCGGGCCTTCATTTTGTGAATGAGGGTCCATGGTCAAGCTGTCACCAGCGCGTGCCCAACGTAATGTTTCAGCAGATGCCATAACTGTTGAACCAGCAAGTATGGTCGCAGCCAGAAGTGTTCTCATTAGCTTTGATTTCGTTCTCATCAACTTCTCCCTAAAAATTTTGATTGTACGAATTGATAGTCTTACGGCTCGCTGACGTTTTCGAAATATTGATTATGCAGAAAGCCTATATTCAAAGTCTGAAACATAAGCGAAGCGATGTCTACTAAAATTTAAATTAGCTATGCGACAACCTGTTTCAGTGATTGTTACTATGCTAAGATAAGAGGTATATTGATAAAAATATTGAATTTTGAAGCTGATGAAAAATACCATAGACTTTTTTAATTTCATCGAATTCAAATGAAATGCAGAGCAACTTTTAAGACACTTCAAGCTGTTAAACTGACTTTATAATAACGGTAATAGGTAATAGTTCATGACTAACGGCCAAAGGCGCGACATTCATAATTCAGACATCCCAATTATTTGCCAAGCGTGTGAGGCGCGGCATAAGGGGGTTTGTGGCGCGTTATCTCCATCCCAGCTTACAGAATTGAGTAAGAATACGACCAAATCTGTTCATGAACATAACAATAGGCTACATTCATCGGATCAAGATCAAGAGCATTATTCAAACATCTTAAGCGGCGTCGTAAAACTTACCAAACTACTGCCAGACGGCAGGCAGCAAATTGTTGGGCTTCAGTTTGCACCAGACTTTTTGGGCAGACCCTTCTCAACACAAAATAATGTCATTGCCGAAGCTGCTACCAATGTGAGGCTTTGTTCTTTCCCCAAGAAAGTTCTTGAAAAATTTATTGAAGAATCACCAGAGATGGAGAGGCGACTTCATGAGCAACATTTAAATGAACTGGATGAAGCACGTGACTGGATGCTTACGCTTGGGCGTAAAACGGCTATTGAAAAGCTTGCCAGTTTTTTGGTTCTTATAGTGTCACATATTGATCCGGAGCGGAGCCATCAAGAAGGTGATTTGGCAATTGAATTGCCTTTGAAACGAGGCGATATTGCTGATTATCTTGGCTTGACGATTGAAACGGTTAGCAGACAGCTTACAAACTTGCGCAAAAAAGGCGTTTTAGAAATTGGAGCGAAACGGGCAATCAAGATTGTAAATCTGGAGAGGCTTAAAACAATTGCGGAATCTGGAAATTAAGCAACGCTATCAGCTTGGGTTACTCTTTTTCAACAATGGCAGTATGTACTCTACTTCAAAAGCAATATGCCGCCTGATGCCTTCAAAAAAACCTCTAAGCATATAAGCGAGTTTATCAGCCTCGGCTTTTATAGGTTGATTAATATAAGCTCTGAAAGCATCAGATATTTCTTCTGCAAAGCTTTCATCTTCCCAATGTTCATAACACAAGCGCTCCAGGTTTTTATCCAATGTTTCCTTATCTTCCTTGGCTTTATGCAGAATAGGAAACAGAATTTTTTCTTCAAAATTATGAGCGTTTTTTACAATAGGGAATATATCACGACATATAACCAAACATTCCTGCACGTTGGGGATGTTGGGTAAGCTGTCAGCAATTTTCTCCAAACTGCTACAGAGTTTTAAAAGCAGTTGATGATGCTCCAAAAGTTTTTCATCGATAGAAATGTTTTTTGTAAAATCCAAGGCTACATCGCTCACAATATTCACTCCAATTATAATTTCTAGGAACATTTGTAAGTTTATTTTCAGAGAAATTCTTTGACCTAGATCAAAGAACTTGTGCGTCCATTATGAAATCTTGAAGCATGAAGTCACGCGGTTGTGACATTTGTTACGCCTAAATAAAAAGGGGACATTCGTGCGAAATCATCCAGAAGCCATTCTAGTTGGACTTGCGGCATTGGCTGCAATGTTTGCAGCAGCCTTTTCTCAAGACCATCTTTTTCAAACCCATATAACAATTCTCTGTCTTATATTGGCAGGTAGTACCATTGTTCTTTTAAGACGCGTTGAATTTGCAGCGCCTGGAAAGCCTCTCCCTGAAAGAAACACCTCAGGTTATATGGATGATGTCATTCGCTACGGTGTAATTGCCACTGTTTTCTGGGGCATAGTAGGTTTCCTTGTAGGCGTTGCGATTGCAGCACAGCTTGCATGGCCTGAGCTCAATCTTCAGCCTTACTTCAACTTTGGCAGGCTTCGTCCAATTCATACCTCTGCGGTGATTTTCGCCTTTGGTGGCAATGCCCTGATCGCAACCAGTTTTTATGTGGTTCAGCGTACATGTCGCGCAAGGCTTTTTGGTGGAAACTTATCTTGGTTTGTCTTTTGGGGATACCAGCTTTTCATTGTTATGGCAGCAACAGGCTATCTTCTTGGTATCACTCAATCCAAAGAATACGCCGAGCCTGAGTGGTATGTTGATATTTGGCTTACCATTGTTTGGGTTGCCTATCTCATCGTCTTCATGGGAACGATTATCAAGCGCAAAGAACCGCATATTTATGTAGCAAATTGGTTCTATCTTTCATTCATCGTTACCGTTGCCATGTTGCATCTGGTCAATAACGCAGCAGTGCCTGTCTCATTTCTGGGTGTTAAAAGTTACTCTGCTTTTTCTGGCGTACAAGATGCCTTAACGCAGTGGTGGTACGGCCATAATGCAGTGGGTTTCTTTTTGACTGCTGGCTTCTTGGGCATGATGTATTACTTCGTGCCAAAGCAGGCTAACCGTCCAGTATTTTCGTATCGTCTATCGATTATTCACTTTTGGGCTTTGATCTTCCTGTATATCTGGGCAGGCCCTCACCATCTTCATTACACAGCTCTTCCTGATTGGGCGCAAACTCTGGGTATGGTTTTCTCCATCATGCTCTGGATGCCTTCTTGGGGTGGCATGATCAATGGTCTGATGACACTTCAGGGCGCGTGGGACAAGCTTCGCACCGACCCAATCCTTCGCATGATGGTTCTCTCTCTTGCATTCTACGGAATGTCCACATTTGAAGGCCCTATGATGTCTATCAAGTCTGTAAATTCTCTCTCACACTATACAGACTGGACCATTGGTCATGTGCATTCTGGCGCGCTTGGCTGGAATGGTATGGTGACTTTTGGCGCGCTTTACTACCTTGTGCCGAAATTATGGGGGCGCAGCCAACTTTATTCACTGCGCCTTGTAAACTGGCACATCTGGTTGGCCACACTGGGTATCGTTGTCTACGCCTCTGTTATGTGGGTAGCGGGTATCACACAAGGCCTTATGTGGCGCGAGTATGATGATCAAGGTTTCCTTGTAAACTCTTTCATCGAAACAGTCTCAGCCATTCACCCCGAATACGTCATGAGAACTGCAGGCGGGGGTCTTTATCTCGCAGGCGCATTGGTCATGGCCTACAACATTTGGCGCACAATTCGCGGTGATGTGAGAGAAGAAGTCCCAATGGGTGGCAAGCAGGCACCTTCAACCGTGCCAGCAGAATAAGGATCAAGAAATGTCATTTTTAAAACAACACGCAAAACTTGAACGCAATTTATCCTTGATGTTTGTCTTTTCTCTGCTTGCAGTCATGGTCGGCGGCATCGTGGAAATTGCTCCCTTGTTTTACATCAAAAATACCATCGAAAAGGTGGAGGGCATGCGCCCCTATACGCCACTGGAACTTGCGGGCAGGGATATTTACATCCGTGAAGGATGTTATTTGTGTCACTCACAGATGATCCGTCCTTTTCGCGATGAAGTGGAGCGTTATGGCCATTATTCATTGGCTGCCGAGAGCATGTATGACCATCCGTTCCAGTGGGGTTCAAAAAGAACTGGACCTGACTTGGCAAGAGTAGGCGGGCGCTATTCAGACGAATGGCACACACAGCATCTGATAAACCCACAAAGCGTGGTGCCTGAATCAATTATGCCCAAATATGAGTTTCTTGCGAATACTGAGTTGGATGCAAAGAACATTGCAGGTCACCTAAAAGCCAACAGCGCTGTTGGCGTGCCATACTCTGATGAGATGATTGAAAATGCGCTGGCAGACTTGAGAGCACAGGCAAACCCGGACGCCGACACCGATGGTCTTGAAGAGCGATATCAAAAAATAAGCATACGCGATTTTGACGGCAATCCTGATGTTGTCAGCGAAATGGATGCGTTGGTTGCTTATCTGCAAATGCTGGGCACGCTTGTTGATCTTGATGCCTACAAACAAAATGAAAATCTCAGATAGGGAGCGTTAGAATGGATTATTCAACCTTTAGAGAAATCGCTGACAGCTGGGGGCTTTTATACCTCTTCGCAATGTTTGTCGGCGCTATTTTCTTCACCTTTCGTCCAGGCTCCAAAAAGATAGCTGAGGATGTCGCCAAAATTCCGTTTAAAGAGGATGACCAAGATGTCTGATCGTGAAATTGATGAAACCACAGGCGTTAATACAACTGGCCACGAATGGGACGGCATCAAGGAACTGGATAATCCGATGCCAAGATGGTGGTTATGGACATTTTATGCCACCATCGTGTTTGCCATAGGGTATGTGATTTACTATCCGGCTATACCGTTGATGGAAAGCTCAACCATGGGCATTTCTGGGCAAACCAATCGCCTGGAACTGAAGCGCGACCAAGAAGAGGCAAGCCTCGCGCGACGCGATATTATTGGTAAAATACGTCAAACCGACTTGTCTGGTATTCGCAGTGATGAAAATCTATTTCGCTTTGCGGTAGCAGGGGGTGCTTCAGCCTATAAGGTTTATTGTTCGCAATGTCATGGATCTGGCGGACAAGGCGCTTCCGGTTTTCCAAACCTGAATGATGATGATTGGTTATGGGGTGGTGATCTGGATACGATTTATACCACCATTAAACACGGTGTACGTAACGATGAAGATGATGATGCACGTGACAGTCAAATGCCTGCCTTCGGCGCAGACGAGATTTTGGAACGTGATGAAATCAGAGCGGTAACGCAATATGTATTGTCTGTATCCAGGCAAGAGCATGACGCTGAATTAGCAGCAGTCGGGCAAGAGTTGTTTGCAGACAACTGTGCAGCGTGCCACGGCGAAAATGCGGCGGGCAATCGTGAAATCGGCGCGCCAAATCTGTCTGATGCAGTCTCACTATATGGCAATACCAAAGAATTGATTGAAGCGCAGATTATTCAACCCAAACATGGCGTGATGCCGCCATGGCAGCAACGATTGTCTGATGAGACTATAAAGCAGCTTGCTATTTATGTTCACAGTAAAGGTGGCGGTGAGTAAGTCTCGTGAACCAATTGTCAAACCCAGACACGAATACAGCTTTTGACATCGAAACCTTCGATGCAGAAGCTGTAAACAAAAAGGAGAACCGTTCTCTTTATGAGGCGCGCAAAAAAATACACCCTAGGCGCGCTTCTGGTAAATTTCGCAATTTCAAGTGGATCATCATGCTGATTACACTTGGGATTTATTACATCACGCCATGGATTCGCTGGGATAGAGGTGAGGGCTTGCCCGATCAGGCCGTATTGCTTGATATGGCAAACCGTCGTTTCTATTTCTTTATTATTGAGATCTGGCCGCATGAGTTCTTTT
>CALFBU010000254.1 GCA_937951455.1 uncultured Rhizobiaceae group bacterium | reverse complement strand
CTCTACCTGTGTGCATGGCACAACAACCTGCCTTTAATTCTGCAGCCACTGAGGCAATTTCCGGGTCTTTTTGAAAACCCCAGACATCATTTATGATATGGGCGCCAGCCTCTATTGCCAGTTTAGCTGTCGAAGCTCGATGGGTATCAATGGAGAGTATCGCATCGGTTTTCGCCGCCAGCGCCTTTATGACCGGTAGCACTCTTGTCTGTTCTTCTTTGTCGCTAATCGGTTTTGCACCAGGACGCGTAGACTCACCGCCAATATCAAGGATAGAAGCGCCCTCTTCCAACATTTTGTTGGCATGAGACAAACAAGCTTCAAGATTGTTAAATTTTCCACCATCAGAAAATGAATCTGGGGTAACGTTCAAAATACCCATAACGATTGAGCTTCCCCCAAGCATAAGCTTTTGATTGTGGGCTAGGTGCCACTCACGTGGTTTGAATGTAGATTTCATGATGATTCAGTAGCATTATTTATGGCATTTTAGCCATTGTAAAAATATCCAAAATAAAACTTTACTTTACGTAACTTTTTATCTATTGCATTGTAGCGCAGCTAAATACGGGGCAAGTATGAAGCTGCGTAGCGACTAGCTTATCCCCCAGCCTATCAGATGAGCTAGTCGCCCCTTCCATTTATATTTTTCAAACCAGAAGTTTCTCATATAGCCTTCCCCATTCAGGCAATTTACGATTATCGCCAGCCAGCCGCATGGCGTGCCATGCCATGGCGTGATTTGAGGATGTTACGGGCAAGCCTGTCTTGTTTTCAATGTCACACACCGCATCCATCAGTCTTACGTTGGTGCATGAAACAAATACCGCATCAAAGTCACCTAACTCTTTTAACTGGTCCACGGCATTTGAAATGCTCTGTGTATCAATTCTTGCAACCGTTGGATCATGTTCTTCGTTGAAAGAGCCAAAAACAGGCACTTTAAATCCTGCACTCTCAATGTAGTTTTTTACAATTTGATTTACGTCAGAACGATACGGTGTCAACACCGCAATACGCTTGGCGCCAAATGCGTTAAAAGCTTCAAAGGCTGCGGTTGCCGGTGTTGTGCACTTTGAATTTGGTTGGCTAGCCTTGATGCGTTCAAAGACCTTCTCCTCGCCCAAAACCATGGAAGCCGAAGTGCAGCCGTAGGCTACAACATCCAAGGTTTCACCTGGCAAAATCAGATTTACGGTATCGGTAATCCGTGCTTCCATCGCCGAAAGCGTTTGTGGCGTTATGCTGACTTCATTCAAGATACGCGCGGTAAAAAGCCCTGTTTCAGGCTCAGTAAATACCTGCCTGAATTCATGTTCAATGGTAAAGTCTGTCGCCAGTACAACCAGACCCACACGTGCAAGACTTCCTATGCCTTTGTCAGTGGTGAACGCTATGTTTTCTATGGATACATCAGACAATTGCGGCGCTCACCTGTATTTCAACGTATAATTCTTCACGTGCCAGTTTCGCTTCGACGCATGCTCTAGCTGGTGCATTGCCCTGCGGCACCCATGCGTCCCATACAAGGTTCATTTCAGCAAAAGTGGATATGTCAGAAAGCCATATGGTTGCTGTGAGCATATTTTCTTTACTCGTACCAGCCTCACTCAACAATTGATCAATCTGGCTTAAAATATCTGCAGTTTGTTCGGCAACGCTATCGCCTGTAGCTACCTGACCGGCCGTGTAAACAATTGAATTGTGAATTACTGCCTGGCTCATGCGGTCACCGGCTTTTATGCGTTTGAGTGTCATCTATGTGAAATCCATTTAAAATTGAGTAATTGAGATAACTTTAGAACCAGAATTCATTCTACAGCAATCATATAATTGTTTATTTCTACAATTTTTCAGCGCATGTGTGAAATTCAGGACTATTTCCAAAATGGAAAATATGAATTTATATAATCACATCATTGTCAATCCAGCTTGCAACGCTACCTGATAAAGTGTTTATTAAAAAAATCCGATTTTTCGGGAGTCGCCCACTCATGGGCTTTGGAGGAAAAAAACATGACTGAACAACTAAATCGTAGAAAGTTTCTCAAAGGCAGTGCAGTTGCTTCAACTGTAGCAGCAGGTGCTCTAGCAGCGCCAGCAGTTGCCCGCGCAGAACCCACTGTATTGAAAGTCCAGGCTGCTTGGGGCGGCGGGATTTTCCTGGAAAACGCAAAATCATATGTTGACCGCGTTCACGCGATGGCTGGTAAAGATCTGAAAATCGATCTTTTGGCAGTAGACGCTGTTGTGAAAACAGGTCAAATGCAAAATGCTGTACACAAAGGTCTTCTTGATGGCTGTCACTATGTACCAGCTTATTGGTATTCAAAATCAAAAGCTGCTTCACTGTTTGGTACAGGCCCATGTTTGGGTTGGTCATCAAACGAAGTGCTTGGCTGGGTTCACTACGGTGGCGGTCAAGAGTTGTTTGACGAGCTTATGGGTACACTTGGTTTGAACGTTGTTTCATTCTTCAACTCACCAATGCCTGCTCAGCCAATGGGTTGGTTTAAAGAAGAAATCAAAGACGCTTCACAAATGGAAGGCCTTAAGTACCGTACTGTTGGTCTTGCTGCAGACGTTCTTTTGGAAATGGGCATGTCAGTTGTTCAGCTTCCAGGCGGCGAAATCCAGCCAGCAATGAAATCAGGCTTGATTGATGCTGCTGAATTCAACAACCCTACTTCTGACCGTGACTTTGGTATGCAGGACGTTTCCAAGCATTACCACTTGGCTTCATTCCACCAGTCACAAGAGTTCTTTGAAGTGTCTTTCAACAAAGACAAGTACAATTCACTTCCTGCAGAGCATCAGGCTATCCTGAAGCATGCTTCTGAAGCTGAGAGTGCAAACTTCTACTGGAACAACACAAAGCGTTATGCTGATGATCTGGTTAAACTACGTGATGAGCAAGGCGTGAACGTTTACCGTACACCAGACTCAGTCATGCAAGCCCAGCTTGAAGCATGGGACAAAGTGGTAGACCGTATCTCAGGTGAAGATGCATTCTTCGCTAAGGTTATTGAATCACAAAAAGCTTACGCTAAAAACGTGATGAACTACCTTAACTTGAACCAGCCTGACTACAAGCTGGCTTACAAGCACTACTTCGGCTAAGACTTATTAGTCCAAGTTAAACTATTGCCAGAGGTTGATTTTTCAGCCTCTGGCTTTCACTACAAAAAATATACAAACTGTAATCCTGCTTGCACGCGAAGTGTTGGCATGAGGGGGAAAACAAGTGGAAAAGATTGTTTATACAATTGAAGGTATCAGTGTGTGGCTTGGCCGCGCTTTTGGTTGGTGTATTCTTATTCTAACGCTTGCAGTCGCTTACGAAGTTTTTGTTCGTTACATTCTTAATTCGCCGACCGTTTGGTCTCTTGATATGCAAATCCAGATGTACGGCGCCTTATTCCTTATGACTGGTCCTTATGCACTCGCTCAAGGTGCGCATGTTCGCGGTGACTTTTTATACCGCCTTTATCCTGTAAAATGGCAGGCTACCT
>CALFBU010000253.1 GCA_937951455.1 uncultured Rhizobiaceae group bacterium | reverse complement strand
GTCGAAGACTACGACGTTGATAGGCTGGGTGTGGAAGCACGGTAACGTGTGAAGCTTACCAGTACTAATAATTCGATAGGCTTGATCATTCTCATTACTCATATTTTTCTTGATTGCCTGTAATTTAGGTAATCACCAGACAAATGTTTATTATGCACATAGTGCTTGACCAGTTTCATACTCATGTAATTTGCCGACCTGGTGGTTATAGCGAGGTTTCTGCACCCGATCCCATTCCGAACTCGGCCGTGAAACGCCTCTGCGCCGATGGTACTTTGTCTTAAGGCACGGGAGAGTAGGTCGCTGCCAGGTCTGCCAATTACATGTGTTTCATGAGTATCTTCTTTGATGTAATATAATTTCAAGGCCGCTTGCCAAAACATGCGTATTGGCTAGCGGCTTTTTTATTGGTATATTTTATATCAACAGGCTGTGGTACGACTTACCGGTGTATCACTTTTGGCGCGGGATGGAGCAGCCCGGTAGCTCGTCAGGCTCATAACCTGAAGGTCGCAGGTTCAAATCCTGCTCCCGCAACCAAACTATCAAGATTTTATAGACATGATATTCGCTTAGTTCTTCAGCAACCAGCCTGAAATATAGGTTTGTTGAACAAAGCTTTGTATCTTTGTTTCCAATTTTTACCCGCTTGAAACCATTCAGGCGGTTTTTTTGTGTCTAAATTCTGATAATAACCTATGAGTTCTAAAAAGGTTTTCAAATTATGTCCCATTCATCTTATAATTTTTCCCATGCTAATTCATCTTATAATTTTTCCCATGCTATATGTCGGTTGCCATCACGCAACTTGGTCGATGGTTTAAGGGCGGAAGATACTGGGCAACCTGATTACGATGTGTTTCTCAAGAATCATGCAGATTATATTGAAACGCTTAAATCGACAGGTGCAAAAGTGATCGTACTTGATGCTTTGGACGCATTTCCAGATTCAGTTTTTGTAGAAGATGCTGTTTTATGTTTGCCCAAAGGAGCGACTATCATGCGACCTGGCGCGCCATCACGATTAGGCGAAGCGGAAGCGATAAAATCAACAATATCAGCGCTTTATACAGAAGTTGAACAAATAAAAGGCCCAGGCTTTATAGAAGGCGGTGATATTCTTGTTACAGAAGCAGAAGTGCTGGTAGGGCGTTCTGCAAGAACGGATAAGGCAGGCATTGAAGAATTAGCATCGATTATTGTTCCATGGGGCTACACGCTACGTGAAGTTGATACGCCGCAAGGTGTTCTGCATTTTAAAACCGATTGTTCATTGCTTGATGAAAATACAATTTTATCAACAAAGAGACTTGCTCAAACCGGATGTTTTGAAAATTATGATGTCATCTATACCGCTGATGGCGAAGAGGCTTGCGCCAACACAATTAGGTTCAATAACCTGGTTATTATGCCTGACGGATTTCCCGAGACAGAGCATAAGTTGCTTGATAAAGGCTACACGGTAAAGAAAATTGGTAATACAGAGGCAGCTAAGCTGGATGGTGGCATGTCATGTTTATCATTAAGATTTTCACCCATTTAAGTATCGAAAGCTTGGTTTTTTGCTCAAGTCGCTGTTCGTATTCATACGAATGTCTCGACTTAATCATATGTCGTAAACATTGGAAATATCTGCCATTTTGATGTAACAGATTGTTATTTTTAAGCACATATTAATTTATCCAAGCTACGTTCACGTAAATAGGCGTCGATTTGGATAAACTATAAAATGCGATTACGCGCTATAATGACAATTGTGTTTTGCATATCGGCTATAGCGCCGTTAGCATTATTTTGGCTTTGGCCCCACTCACAAGCTTATGAAAACGAATTAGAATCAGCGCGCGAGCGACATTTATTAATAGCCAATACGCTGTCCAACTCACTTGATAGATATTATCTCGATATATCTTCGACATTCGAATTTCTGGTAAAAGATTTAGAGCAGACAAAAGACACAGCTAAATATGTCTCAATGTTTGATAATTTGAATATCAATCATATCTGTGTTGCTAATTACACGACAGGCAATGTTGTTAGAACTGTTCAAACCACTGGCCCTAGTTGCCCGAAGGAATTTCCCGAAGAACGCTTTAAATGGATGCAAGAGCAGGTTGTCGGCAAAGATAAACAAGTAGTAATCACTGGTGTGATGGAAACAGAAACTGTTGGTAATGTAATTTATTCACTTTATAAGCTGGAAAATCGTCTCTATGTAGGTTCACTTGCCACTACATATATCAGACAAATTGCTGGCCAGGTTTCATTTGGTAAAAATGGACACGCTGCAGTTGTGGATCAATACGGGCGCGCGCTGTCCCATCCATTAAAGGAATGGGAAGATAATCGCCGCAATTTAAGCAGTCTAAACGTGATACAGAAAACATTAGCAGGCCAGTCAGGTGTAACTAATTTTTATTCTCCTGCAGTCAAAGAAGATATGATTGCAGGCTATACAAAAACAAAGATTGCAGGCTGGGGGGTTATCGTTCCACAGCCGCTGTCAGAATTAAAAACCAAAGCGAGCGAAATAAAAAACACCGCCTTAACTGTTATGGCGCTAGGGTTTCTTATTGCTGTAGGACTAGCATTCTTTGCTTCAAGAATTTTGACCGTCCCCATCGAACAAATGGTTACAGCAATGCGTAGTATTGGTAATGGTGAATTGTGGGCGCATGAAAAAATAACAGACGGGCATTTTCAACCAAAAGAGTTTTTGGATGCACGTGAAAGCATTAAGTCGATGGCGGAAAAACTGCAGGAAAATATCGATACAATTTCAAAACATGCCTATTTGGATGGTGTTACAGGTCTGCCAAACCGTGAATGTTTCCGCGTCTTGGCACAAGAGGAAATTGATAAGCTTTCGTTAAGCGGTAACTCTGGTGCACTGCTATTCCTTGATCTGGATGGCTTCAAACAAGTTAATGATGTTTACGGCCACCGAGCAGGCGACGACTTGCTGTTAGCATTCTCACAACGGCTTCACGAGCACTGTGGTATCTTTATGAAGCGCTATGCGCGCGGTTTGGACAACGTACTAACCGTATTGCCTGCGAGATTGGGTGGCGATGAATTCGTCGTATTCCTTGGCAATATTTCAGGCCCTGAAACAACTTCAGAATTTGCTGCGCAATTGTTTAGCAAAGTATTTGGCAAATTTAATCTTCATAACGGTGTTAGCTTGGATATTTCTGGCAGTGTAGGGGGCGCAATATTCCCAACACAAGCTGGCGATTTTGATGAGCTGTTGCGCCTTGCAGACATTGCAATGTATGAAGCGAAAAACTCTGGTAAGGGCCGTTATTGTTTGCATAAAGATGTTGAAGATTATTTTGAGAATATTGCTTCACCAAGTCAGCCTGAAATAGCTTGATACGGCTGAGCTAGTTATGCCGAAAAATATATGTAAATCATAAACTTGCACCAGCAATGTCAATGTTGTTACCTTGCGTTATTATGTGATTCGGTAAAAGCGACCACAATATGAGTACAATAGAGGTGGTGAATTCAACTGTGATTGAGGAAGACGAAAATACGTCATTAGAGGAATTGTTGCTTCAATCAGACTTATTGGCGGGAATGGTGCGCGCTGATGGTAAGGTGCTTGAGGTTGAGAATACTGTTGCTACAGAATATTTCGAACAGAAAAATTCTGAAAAATCCGAGCTTGTGAAGTCTCATTATAATTACGTCATACAAGACGAAAATACCGATGCCAGAATCAGCACCGTGATGAGTTTTATGTCCAAACTCGACCGTGAAGATAAGTACAAGCTTTTACGATGTCTATCTGCTGTTGCCGTATGTGATGGACATCTCGACAAGAAAGAACTTGATCTCATCAAGCAGTTTGCGAAAGCAATGGATATTGATCCAAACGGCATTTGAGTGCTTTCAATTAACAAGAAAAAATGCCTACAGGCGAGACTTTTTGATTTTCATGGCTTATGAGTTTTTAAAACCTAATCATGGAATTTAAAAATGGCACGCGATCTAATTATTGCTCCTTCTGTATTGGCTTCTGATTTTTCAAAGCTTGGTGACGAAGTCGAAGACGTTGTTAAAGCAGGTGCTGACTGGATTCATCTTGATGTCATGGACGGACATTTTGTTCCAAACATTACATTCGGTGCACCTGTCATAAAAGCAATCCGTAACAGAACCGATAAGATTTTCGATTGCCACTTGATGATTGAGCCAGTGGATGTGTACCTTGCTGAGTTTAAGGATGCTGGTTGCGATATTCTAACCGTGCATGCGGAAGCTACCAAGCATCTTGATCGTTCGCTTCAGGCTGTTCGTGACTTAGGCGTTAAGGCAGGCGTCGCGCTTAATCCGCATACGCCTGTTAATGTGATTGAATATGTATTAGATCGCCTTGACCTTGTCTGTCTGATGTCGGTTAATCCTGGCTTTGGCGGGCAGAAGTTCATTCACGAAGTGGTTGAAAAAACCAAACGCGTGAAAGCGCTTATTGGTGATCGTCCGATTGATATCGAGATTGACGGCGGCGTTGACCCCACTACGGCACCCTTGGTTGCGGGCGCTGGTGCCAATGTGCTGGTTGCAGGTTCTGCGGTATTCAAGGGTGAAGGCGTGGAAGGGTATCGCGCCAATATTGATGCGATAAGAGCAGCAGCGGTTTAAAGCATTTTCTATTTCATGTTGGATTTAGCAGACCGCAATAAAATAATTGAATAGAATTTGTGGAATTGCATCATAAGTGCGAACCAAAGTGTTTTTGGTAAAATGCCTTCCTTATTGGGTAGAACAGCAGATCCAAAAAAGAGCTTTGTTCTACCGCGCTTTGTATCCTGTTCAACCATGATCCAGAATCGTGTTTTGCCTGAAAAATCAGACATCAACAATTGTCTCTCATCGCGCTGTTCTACATTCCACGCGGCAAAGCCTGGCGTGGTGTTGTTTGCCAGTTGATGCGCTTGCTCGTCTGTGCTTGGCATTTTCAAAGCCAGTTTTAAAATCCAGCGCTCTATTTTGAAAACCGGTGACGTGAGAAAGGCGATGGTATATTCAGGCAAACTTACCAATCGCTCAATTTCAATTGTAAAACAGTCTGTATGACAATTGCTTCTTTTTGCATAAGCACACAAAAACGACTTTTTGGGTAACTCTTGCTGCCTGACGGAAAAGATGTCTATCGCCCCTTCCAGACCGGGTCTCGTTTTTCGGCAAAGGCCTTTGCACCCTCCAGTTGGTCTTCGGAGTTATAAAGCTTTTCCACGGTTGCTAATTGGCTTTGAGTTATACGGTTTAAGGCGTCTTGGAACTTGCTGTCTTCAGCGTCGCGCACGACTTCCTTTATGGCTGCATAAACCAATGGCGGGCCGCTTTCGAGTTGACGCGCCATTTCCCAGGCTTTGTCCATCAGCTCATCTGCTTTATGAATTTGATTTACAAAGCCCCAGCGGTGCGCTTCTTCGACGTCAAGCCAGCGTCCTGTTAAAAGCATTTCCATTGCCACGTGATAGGGAATGCGTTTTGGCAGTTTGATGGAGGCGGCATCTGCCACGGTGCCCGATCTTATTTCTGGAAGTGCAAAGCTTGCGTGTTCTGCTGCCAGAATGATGTCGCAAGAAAGCGCGATTTCCAATCCACCCCCACAACAGATGCCATTGACTGCGCAGATGACGGGCTTGTTCATGTGGGAGAGTTCCTGCAGTCCGCCAAAGCCGCCAACGCCATAGTCACCATCAACAGCATCGCCGTCTGCTGCTGCTTTCAAGTCCCAGCCAGGGCAGAAAAACTTGTCACCTTCCCCTGTATAGATTGCAACGCGCATGTCTGGATCATCGCGGAAGTCTTTGAAAATTTTACCCAATAACCGACTGGTTTCTAGGTCAACCGCATTTGCTTTCGGGCGGTTGAGTTTAACTTCCAGAATGCCGCCTTCTTTTCTTGTTTCTACAGGTCCGCTCATTGGCTCTTCTCCAGTTTTATCAATGCGTCAACAGCAATGGCACCTTCTTCAAGCGCCATAAGTGGGTTGACATCCAGTTCAATCAGGTTTCGTGTGTTTAAACAATAGTTTTGAACCGCTTCAACGGCATCCAGTAAGGCTTCCATATCTGCTTTTGGATTTCCTCTAAAGCCATCCAACAGTTTAAAGAGTTTCAATCCTGAAATTTCATTCGCGATTTGTGTTCGTGTTGCAGGAATAACAATTGAAGCTGTGTCTTCCAGAAGTTCTGTCATGACACCGCCTGATCCTATCGTCAGCAACATGAGACCCGTTGCATCGCGCGTGATACCTATCAAGACTTCTGCAACTGGCAAGGTGACCATCTCCTCGATTAGATAACCGGATACTCCAGTCATGCCTTTTGCAACTTTCGTTATCTCGTCAGTATTTTGCAAGTTCAGTTTAACCGCACCTGCCTCACTTTTATGCGCGAGCCCCAAGCCTTTTAGGGCGACTGGGAACTTTAATCCTTCAGATGCTGTAATGAGTTCTTTAATGCTCTTTGATGTTTGCGCTCTTGGGAAAGAAAGGCCGTGTTTTGCAAGCAGGGTTTTTGACTGCGCTTCATCCAAAATGGTAAATGTATCGCCTGTACTTTTTGATAGCTTCACAGATTCATGAGGGGGGGTGATGATTTCTCCAGCGGTAATGGCAGCGTTTACAGTCTCAATCATTTCTTCCATGCCATGGAGCGGAACAATGCCTTCTGCCATCAACTCATCACCCAATTTTTCATCCAGGTTTTCAGGCAAGGTTACCAACAAAGCGACATTGGCATTTGTTTTTGTCTTGGCTATTTTTAGCGCCCTTAATGCAGCGTTCCAAGCGGTCGGGTCGCAGCGATCTGATGGGGGTATGTCCATAATGAGAATGTTTAGATCGTAATCATCTTCAAATACAGCCGCATAGACGCCAGCCATTTTATCCACGTCACCCCAAATGAAGGTGTGATAATCCAACGGATTGGCGATGGTGACAATCGGCCCCAGAATGTCTTTTAACGTTTTTCTTTTTGGTAAACTGATATCGCGAAAATTCAGTTTTGAACCTTCTGCCATATCAGCGATCAATCCGGCTTCGCCACCGGAGCATGACATGGATGAAATTGCATTCCCCTCAAGGTGTCCAAACATATGAAGCAGTTTCAGCGTTTCGAGGAAGACGGCGATTGATTGCACTTCCACAATGCCCAACCGTTTCATAAGGGCGGACGAGGCAGCAGCGTTCCCTGCCAAAGAAGCTGTATGCGTGAGTGTTGCAAGTTTGGATTTTTCTGATTTGCCAGTTTTGATTGCAACGATTGGCTTCCCCAACTTTCTTGCCTTTTCAGCCATTGCCTCAAGTGCTCTGATGTCACCGAAACCTTCAATGTATAGGCCGATGGCTGTGACGCGTTCATCGTCCAGCAAATAAGACGCAATGTCGCTTAATTGCGTTTGTGCCTGATTGCCAGCAGCAACTGTATAGGCGATTGGCAAAGAGCGCTTCTGCATGGTCATGTTGATGAGGACATTTGAAGACTGTCCGATAATGGCAACACCCCGGTCACAAGACCTGCCACCATGCTGGTCAGGCCAGAGGGTGACATTATCTATATAGTTCAGAAGTCCGTAGCAGTTTGGACCCAGAATGGGCATATCACCAGCGGCTTCTATCAGACGCGATTGCAGGTCTGCACCACCAGTTCCTTCGCTCTCGCTTTCTGAAAAACCGGATGCAAAACACGTTGCGCCACCAGCTCCCATTTTGGATAGGGAGCTAATGATTTCGATTGAGAGTTCGCGGTTCACGCCGACAAAACTTGCATCAGGCGGGGACGGCAAATCGGAAATATGAGCGAAACAGGGTAGGCCGCAAATGCTTTCGCGCTTTGGATGAACAGGCCAAATCTGGCCTTCGTAGCCAGACTTTTTAAGTTGTACGATTACATTTTCAGCCCAAGCGCCACCAAAGAGCGCGATTGATTTTGGAGTTAGGAGGCGTGAAAGATCAGGTTTCATTTTATTGCCTTCAACTCCGCTTTATATTCTTTTGCAGCTTCCTTACCCTTGGGGGTAATGTTGTAAATACCGCGTTCTACGCGCTCGAACCAACCGTAATGATCATCTGCTAAAATTGGTCGCGCACGAGTTACCTTGGTGGCTGTCGCAACATCAGACGCTTTCGTCGCGCCATGCTTTTTTAGGTGAGCAAGGCATCGCAATGCATCCTGCCTGTATGAGGTTATCAGCTTTACCTTGGTTGAGCCGCCTTCGTTTGGGTCTCCCACGCGGTGGGCAAATTCTTTTAACATTCGCTCTTGGCGCTTTTTGGATTTGCGCGGTGAGTAAGGCGTTGGGTCAAGCTGTATGTCGGCTTTATCGCAAGCATGGTTCACCGTTATAATACCAAGCCCGAGCCGACGACAAAGCGTTCTATTGGCAACAAAAGCCTTCCAGCCGGAGCGGCCTTTCCATTCAGGAATGGCAACGTAAACGAGATCAGTAATTTTTAATCGTTCAATTGCTTGATGAATTAGGGTGAGTGAAAATCCCGTTTTCATTTCAACAATGACAGGCGGTTCCTCATTCCGCATTGCCATGATATCAGCTGAACCCACTTCTGCCTTCACTTCAAAGCCTTGGCTTTCGAGCAGTTGTTTGATCGGTGGGTAAAGGTCAGTTTCTTTCATCGCTTTATTTAAGCCCCCAAAGGCCTTAATAATGCACGACTAATGATGTGCCTTTGAATTTCTGAAGTGCCTTCCCAGATGCGTTCGATTCTTGCGTCTCGCCAAATGCGTTCCAGTGGCAGTTCGTCCATGACGCCCATGCCGCCGTGGATTTGAATGGCTTCATCTGCAACGAAGGCTAGCATTTCGGTTGCCTTTAGTTTTGCCATCGCCATATCGGTATCGGTGCAAGTGCCCTGGTCGTATTTCCAGCCCGCTTCCCAGGTCAGGAGTTCAGCCGCCTTCATTTCCATTGCCATGTCTGCAAGCTTGAAAGAGACGCCTTGGAACTTGCCGATCTTCTGACCAAATTGCTCGCGCTCTGCGGAGAACTCTACGGCATGTTTAAAGGCGCGTTCAGCGCGTCCCAGACAGGTTGATGCGACTTGCAATCTTGTTGCACCCAGCCAATCGTTGGCGACTTCAAAGCCTTTGTGCAGTTCGCCCAGCATGTTTTCCTTTGGTACGCGGCAATCGTCAAACTCCAGAATCGAATTTGTATAGCCACGGTGGGAGACATTGTTGTAGCCATCGCGAACCATGTAGCCGGGCGTGCCTTTGTCGACGAAGAAAGAGGTGATCAATTTCTTCTTCCCGCGCGGGGTATCTTCTTCGCCTGTTGCTACATAGACGATGGTGAAGTCCGCAATGTCTGCATGTGAGATGAAGTGTTTAGTGCCATTGATGATCCAGTCATCGCCATCTTGCTTGGCACTTGCTTTCATGCCGCGCAGATCAGACCCTGCACCCGGTTCTGTCATCGCCATGCAATCCCATTTTTGACCGCGCACGCAAGGTTCCAGATATTTCTCGCGCTGCTCGG
>CALFBU010000252.1 GCA_937951455.1 uncultured Rhizobiaceae group bacterium | reverse complement strand
GACGATCAATTCGGCTCTTGCTTCTGCCTACAACAACAATCCGACCTTGAACGCACAGCGCGCTGCTACCAGAGCTGCAGATGAAAGCATACCAATTGCAAAATCCGGATATCGTCCAACCATCACCGCCAATGCAAATATCGGACTTTCACGCACGATATTAAACAACAGTGGATCGAATTTTTTTGGCCCAATCGGAAGTACGCAAACCGATTTGGCACCACGTGGCTTCGGCGTTGTGATCAATCAGACTTTGTGGGACAGCTATCTCACACAAAATACAGTCAATGCAGCAGAGGCGGCGGTGAGTGCATCGCAACAGGCGCTGCGCAACGCCGAGCAAAATATTCTTTTTAACGGTGCAGCTGCTTATCTTGATGTGCTTCGTGACAGATCGATTGTAGCATTTCAACGCAGAAATCTTGAATTTTTGAATGAGCAAGTGCGCTCAGAACAGACCCGTTTTGATGTTGGTGAAGCAACGCGCACGGATGTAGCGCAGGCGCGTGCAAGCCGTGCGGCGGCTCAGGCTTCTGTCAGTCTTGCTGCTGCAAACCTGAAATCCAGTGAAGCTGTGTATCGCCAAATTATTGGTAGGGATCCAAAAAAGCTTTCTTCTGTAAAAGGTGTGGGGCGTAAAATTCCTGCCTCAACAGGTAAAGGCATCGCGATAGCGCAAAGTGAACATCCTGCTATCAAATCCACACAGTTTCTGGTAGATCAGGCTATTTACAACGTAAAAGCTGCTGAAAGTGGTTTGTTGCCGCGGGTTGACTTGCAGGCTCAAGCAAACAGAAATTATGATACTGGTGGTTCACGTGAACAGAGTGCGACCAATCAATCGGTTACTGCCACCCTAACAGTTCCGATTTATCAAGGTGGTGCGCAGTCAGGTCAGGTAAGGCAAAACAAGGAAACGCTTGGACAACGCAGAATACAAGTTGATGAAAGCGTTGATAGTGTTAGAGCCGCAGTTGTTTCTGCATACAGCCAATACCAAGGCGCTAAGGCCTCTTTTGCTGCCAACCAAGAGCAATTAAAAGCCGCAAAACTAGCGCTTGATGGTGCAGTGGAGGAGCGCAAAGTGGGTCAAAGAACCACGCTTGATGTTTTGGACACGCAGACTCAGGTTATTAATGCGCAAATTGCATTGGCGAATTCGAGCCGTGACATCAAGGTTGCTGGCTATGCAATTCTCTCTGCCATAGGTCGGTTGAATGCCAAAAGTCTTGGGCTTCAAGTGGCAATTTATAAGCCAGAACTGCATAAAGAAGCCGTTGAGGACAAATGGTTTGGCTTGAGAACGCCAAGCGGTAATTAAGATAATATCCCTAAGTATTTGTTTTAGCTGGTGATAAGTATTTATTATTGCTGAACAATCTGCTGTTAACTGTTATTTTCCAGTTTTCGGGCAATTGTTGTATATTGATTCGAAATAGTGAGTCTTTTTCAGGCTTATGACGGGGACAGTCCAAGATGGAGATTTGTAATGGGTGAAGCAGCGGTAAAAGAGCCCTCAATGGAAGATATTTTATCTTCGATCAGGAAAATTATATCAGAAGAAGGTAGTGCACCAGTCGTTGAGCAGCCGGCTGCAGCAGCAGAAATGCCAACGCCGGAAGTTGCGGCAGAAACTGCACCTTCTCCACAAATGTCTGATGTGCTTGAACAAGTTCGATCTGATGCAACGCAAGTTGAAACAGTTGCTGCAGCCCGTGCGCCAGATGAGATTTCAGGAAATCAAGCTGCAAAAATGGCTGCTTCATTGGCAAATATTGCAGAGACAGTAAAATCAGAGCCTGCACCAGAGCCGGTTTTGGAAACACCGATGCAACAAGCTGCCGAAGTGCAGGCTACAGAACCGGAGCCAGAACAGAGCGTTTGGGATGATGTTGCGGAGACAGTTTCAGAGCAGCCTGTTATGGAAACCCCTGAGCATGTTGAAACTCAAGCTACACCTTCGCTAGCATCAATTGCTGAAACTGTTGTTGAGCAGGTTGAAGTGCCTGTATCTGAAACAACTGAAGTCGCTGCGCATGCAGAAGCGCCAATTCATGTTGAAATGGCAGAAGCAACACCAGCACCAGCCTATGATGCTGCTGAGGAAATCGAGGCACCTGTTTCAACTGCAGCTGTTGAAACCATGGTTGAAGAAGAAATGGCCTTTAAAGGTGCATTGATGTCACCAAGTGCAGATGGCGCTGTTTCTGGTGCATTTGATCGTCTTAAGCGCAGTGCAATGGATGATATTGATGCAAAAACAGAAGCTATTCTTCGTCCAATGTTGCGTGAGTGGCTGGACGAAAACCTGCCAAACATGGTTGAGCGTCTTGTGCGTGAAGAAATCGAACGCGTTGCACGCGGCGTATAATTTTCAAACCTAATATGTAATTCAAATGATGGCTGCGCTTTGCGTGGCCATTTTTGTTTTTAAGCGCTGCCATGTTGACTTACGTGCCTGTTTTGGGTTTACACGATGCACGCTAGACTTATTGAGAGAGCACACAATTTTCCATGCTTGAAAAGAACTATGATGCAGCTTCTGTAGAAGCAAAAATTGCTGAAAAATGGGATAAAGCCAATGCCTTTGCTGCGGGGGCTGGCAAAAAGGAGGGCGAGGATTCCTTCACCATCGTCATTCCACCACCGAACGTCACTGGTTCGCTGCACATGGGGCATGCGCTTAATAATACGCTGCAAGACATCATGGTTCGCTTTGAGCGGATGCGCGGCAAGGATGTGCTTTGGCAACCAGGCATGGATCACGCAGGCATCGCCACGCAAATGGTGGTTGAGCGTCAATTAGCAGAGCAGGGCATCAAGCGCATAGACATGAAGCGCGAGGACTTCATTGATAAAATCTGGGAATGGAAAGAAAAGTCTGGCGGGACAATCCTCAACCAGCTCAAGCGTCTTGGTGCATCCTGTGATTGGTCGCGCGAACGCTTCACCATGGATGAAGGTCTGTCCAAGGCTGTCACCAAGGTATTCATCGAACTTTATAATGAAGGCCTGATTTATCGTGGCAAGCGTTTGGTGAATTGGGATCCAAAGTTTGAAACGGCTATTTCTGATCTCGAAGTGGAGAATGAAGAAGTCGACGGGCACATGTGGCACTTTAAGTATCCGTTGGCTGATGGCGTGACTTATACCTATGTCGAGAAAGATGAAGATGGGAACATAACGCTGGAAGAGACCCGCGATTATATCTCGATTGCTACCACACGACCTGAAACCATGTTGGGCGATGGGGCAGTTGCGGTTCATCCCAAAGACGAGCGCTATGCGCCAATCGTTGGCAAGCTTTGTGAGATTCCTGTTGGGCCAAAGGAACATCGCCGTAAAATTCCGATCATTACGGATGAATATCCTGATCCGGAGTTTGGTTCGGGTGCGGTGAAGATTACCGGTGCGCATGACTTCAACGACTATATGGTCGCCAAGCGCAACAAGATTCCACTTTATCGCTTGATGGATGTTAAAGCTGCTATGCGTGATGATGGTGCGCCTTATGCGGAGTGCGCAGAGCAGGCGGCTAGCATCATTAAGTCTGGTGAATTGCCAGATGAGGGGACAGTAGATTCTATCAACCTAGTGCCAGATGACTATCGTGGGCTTGATCGCTTTGACGCGCGTAAGAAAATCATAGAAGAGATCAACGCTGAAGGCCTGGCCGTGATGACAACGGTCACTAATAAAGACGATGAAGGCAATGAGGCTGAGAGCCAAGTTCCCTTTGTCGAAAACAAAAAG
>CALFBU010000251.1 GCA_937951455.1 uncultured Rhizobiaceae group bacterium | reverse complement strand
TCAGGCATCAATACAGTCAAACAGGCATCCATTACAGCAACGGAAATACTGTCAGCAGGCGGGTTTAAAGGACCCGATTCAAGTTTTAATCCTTTACCTTTGACTGATGTTCCTGCATTGGACGATCCGTTGAAAGACCGTGAGCAGATCGTTGTAGGTCAGATTTGTGACCATATCGATAGACTTATTACAACCAATACAACTCTTAATCCCGGAATATATTGCGGGGGGCTAAAAATAGAAGAAGATGCCGTTGTTCAATTGTTGCCAGGTGAATATGTGATGAAAGACGGTCAGCTTAATGTGACTGGCAATTCATCATTGATCGGTAGCAACGTCAGTTTCTTCATGACTGGTGTTGATGCTACCTTTGATTTTGGTCTTTCTACACAAGTGAATTTAAGCGCTCGCGAAGAAGGTAAGCTGTCAGGAATTTTATTTTTTGAAGATAGAAACTCCCCCAGTGATCGAATGTTCACAATTAGAAGCAAGGATGCAGAAAAATTTGAGGGCGCCATATATCTTTCAAAAGGTACACTGGAGATCGACAAGGCAAGTCGTATTGGGCAAAAATCTGCTTGGACAGCAATCATTGCAAAACGCATTCTAGTCGGCAATGGTCCTAATATTGTAATTAACTCCGATTATGCCAATTCAACCATACCAGTACCAGAAGGTATCGCGGGTGGTTCAGAAGTAAGATTGACTCAATAAAACCTCTCATTTGTTTACGGTTTATTTCATTGATTTGGGTATCTTTGATGCGATCAAGGATGCTGATACGTGACAGATAATCGTAAAATGAAAAAACAAGAGAGCCTGAGACGCCGCTTATCTTTACCATTGGGCGTTGTTATCTTTTTGGCTGTGATGATGTCATCCGCTATTGTGTCGTGGGTTGGTTTTCAGCGTGAACTCGCTCAACAAGTTGACCTATTAAATGGTAATGCGAAGATCTTATCCTCTTTTATTTCTGAACCCTTGGCCAAGAATAATAAGCGCCAGGTTCAGCTAGGTCTTACATCCATTGGAAAGTTTGAAGCTTTCAAATTTGCTGCTGTGCAAGTAGGCGACGGACAATCTTATGCCGAGATGGGGTTTGATACATATTTAAACCGTAACGCCGAAACCGATTACAGTAATAGGAATATTCTATTGTCCGATGAGCTTTGGGTCTCTGATGATATTGTAAATTCAGGTCGCGTGATTGGTAAGATTCGATTGCTGGCTGATATTTCGAATATTAAAAACGGTTTCTTTCAGAACCTGTTATTGAATTTTGCGATAGCGCTTTTATCAGCACTGGTTGCTTCGAGGTTTTCTTGGATGCTGATTTCCAAGCTTACAAAACCCGTTACTGAGCTTTCTAATCTCATGAAGAGCCTCAATAATTCTGATAACTACAAGCTACGTGCGCCTGAAGATGGTAAAGGCGAAATTCGCGAACTGGCACAATCTTTCAACAGGATGCTGGGTGATATCGAAACGCGCGACAAGGCCTTGATCGAGTATCAAGAGACCTTGGAGATTAAAGTTGAAGACCGTACCAGAGATTTAGTACTTGCCAAAAATCAGGCTGATAAAGCGAATGCTGCAAAATCAGAATTCTTGGCTACAATGAGCCACGAAATTCGCACACCTATGAATGGTATGTTGTTGATGTCAGAACTGCTTGCAACTGCTGAATTATCCCCAAAGTACCAACGTTATGCAGATGTCATTATGAAATCCGGCAAGAGCCTACTTGCCATTATCAATGACATTCTTGATTTTTCAAAGATACAATCTGGCAAGCTTGAACTGGAAACTGTAGAAATCAAGACGCAAGAAATTGTTGAAGATGTAATGAGTTTGTTTTGGCAGAAAGCCAAGGAAAAACAATTGGATATGGCGTGTTATATTGCGCCTGATGTTCCGCATGTCATCTCCAGTGATCCAACCCGTTTGAACCAAATTTTGAGTAATTTGGTCAATAACGCTTTAAAATTTACAGAGCATGGATCCGTCATAATACAGGTTGAAGTTATTCATGACCAAAATGATAGCGCTGCCTTATCCTTTAGCGTGAAGGACACAGGTATTGGTATTAAGCAGGAAAATATTTCAAAAGTCTTTGAAAGCTTCAGCCAGGCAGATCAATCCACAACGCGGAAGTTTGGTGGAACCGGCTTGGGTCTTCCCATATGTAAAAGATTGGTTGAAGCCATGGGTGGTGAGATATCAGCTGCGAGCGTCATGGGTGAGGGGACTTCATTTACTTTCACGTTGCCGATTAGTGAAATTACAGAATATGTGCCACCTGTTTCGGTTGAAAAGTCTGTATTGATTGCACTGGATGACACCGTTACAGCCAATCTGATTTCTTCTGTTTTTAATGAATACGGTATTCTTCCCATTGTTATATCTACAAGTGAACTGGAAGAATATACAGGTGATAAATTTGATTGGCTTATTGCTGACACGGTAGGTCTCGAAACTCATAAAACATTACCAATTTCACGTTTCAATGTTGCTATTACTCAACTAGGTGATGCTTCGATTGATGGCCTTATTCGTTCCGAAAAAGCGCATGACGTTCTTTCTATGCCTGTTTCAAGCATACTTGTTCGTCAATGCGTGCAGCGTTTGATTGCAGAGCAACCACATGGCCATAAATATCTTGAACGCCATGCTTCTAACACAACCGAGTTAAATTCTTACCTAAACAGCAAAGTGCCTGTTGTTGATGATAGTGCGGTTAATCGCGAAGTCGTCGTGCAAGCGCTTAGTCGTTTTGATATAGACCCTGTCGTTGTTTCCAATGGCTATGATGCAATTCGTGAATTTGAAACCTCAAAGTTTGATTTGGTGCTTATGGATTGCAGTATGCCCGATATGGATGGTTATGAAGCCACACTAAAGCTTCGTGACATTGAAACCAAGCAAGCAAGAGATAAAACGCCAGTCGTTGCGCTTACAGCCCATATCGCCCAAAATATTGGTGACAAAATCAGTGCTGCCACCATGGATGGTATTGTAACAAAGCCATTTACGATTGCATCCATAGGTAAATGTCTTAACGAGTGGCTTGAGCCTGTTACACAAAATAACGCAGCGTTTGCCCCTAATACTAGCCTTGCTGATGAAAGCACAGAAGCTTCGGAAAATGATGCAATTTTTGATGAAAGCATTCTTGGTAATTTGAAAGAAATTACTGGAGACGCTTTTGACGCTACTTTCAAACAATTAAAAATGCTGTATTTGGACTCTGCACCTTTAACATGTGACAATCTGGTTGAAGCGGTTTCGTCATCTGATTTGGAACTCACCAAAGAAGCTTCTCATGCCTTAAGATCGATGAGCGTTAATGTTGGCGCAGTAAGGCTTGGCAAAGCGTGTCAGCTTGTTGAAGACGCCGCTGTTGCTGACGATCTTGAAGCGGTTAAAAACTACCTCTATGATGTCGTTAAAGAATTCCATCGTGTCGTTGAAACTATCAAAACGGATGATAATGCAGCTGTTGAGCCAAATGAACCGGAACGTTTTGCTATTTAAGTTCCTTTAACCATGTAAATAGAATTTGGATTTATCAATCCATATTCAACTAGACAGTAGTTCTACATTAACATTCAGAAGCTATGCTAAAATCGAAAGAGAGCATGGCAGAGATGATTTTCAATTCAGTCCTTATCATAGATGATGATCCAACACAGGTTGCGATCATGCAAGCCTATTTTGAGAGCCTAAAGGTTACGGACATCAAGGGGACTATTAATCCGTCTGAAGCTTTGAATTATATAAACAATAAAAAAAATGAAATAGATCTTATTGTTTCTGATTTACAAATGCCTGAAATGGATGGTCTTGAGTTTTTGAGACACCTGAATTCAATGAAATATACAGGCAAGCTTGCAATCATTTCTGGTGTTAAAAGTGATTTTCTCGATCACGCCAGTCGCTTGGCCAAAATGCATCGTCTTAATATTATTGGCCATGTTCCCAAGCCAGTAACAAAAAGCAGTCTGGATAATGTTTTTCTTAAAGAGATTAAGGATAATAGATTTCCGCTTAAGACGGATCAATATTTCATTACGCAGAATGACTTTTCTAGAGCTATGGAACACAATGAAATTGAACCATATTTCCAACCAAAAGTGGACGTGAAAACGGGTAGAATAATTGGTGCTGAAGCACTTGTTAGATGGAATAAACCGGGAATGGGTTTTATATCTCCTGAAGTGCTAATCAATTTTGCAGAAAAAAATGGTAGGATTGAAGAGCTAACATTCTACCTCTTTAATAAGACCCTCAAGTCTTCCCAAGAGTTTCTTGCGTTTGATCCGAAACAAGTTTTTGCAACCAATTTGTCGCCAAATATGGCGCGTAACTTGTCTTTGCCGGATCAATTGTTGAACCGTATCAAAGCGTATGGGCTAAACCCTACATCATTCAGTTTTGAAGTTACAGAAAACAATGTTCTAAATCTCGATACGACTACTTTGGAGGTGTTGTCCAGACTGAGAATTCTGGAATTTGATGTTGCGATTGATGACTTTGGTACTGGCTCTTCGAACATTCAGACATTGAGAGATTTTCCTTATTCCGAATTAAAAATTGACCAAGCTTTTGTCTCTAATGCTGTTACAGATGTGTTTTCAAGAGAAACTGTTCGTGCAGCTGTTTCGCTTTCACATGATCGCGGTATGAAAATCGTTGCCGAGGGTATCGAGGATATTGAAACTTTTGCATTTATCAGGGATCAAGGTATTGAATTTGCTCAAGGGTATTTGTTCTCAAAAGCACTGAACCATGATGATTACCTCGCCTTTATCAAGACATATGCTGCCGGTTTCGACATAGAAGATATGATTGCTAATGTAGCGGCATAACGCTGTCGCCTTTCTTTCATAAATTATTATTGAAGTTCCTATAAAAAGAAGAAATCAACGCTTGCACAAGCGGCTAAAAGCGAATAAACAATCCAAAATTCGATAGCGTGATTCAAATGAATCTTCTGCTTCGGCCCCTATAGCTCAGCTGGTAGAGCAATTGATTTGTAATCAATAGGTCCGCGGTTCGAGTCCGTGTGGGGGCACCACCA
>CALFBU010000250.1 GCA_937951455.1 uncultured Rhizobiaceae group bacterium | reverse complement strand
GCTGGCTCAATGGCATGCATTTTGACACGCATGTATTCATCACCACTTAATTTGCCTTCATCAATCAAGCGACTGACGAATTCCACTGTACGCAGTTCACGCAACAAGGTTGCGTTAAATGTAATTTCGTTCAAGCGGTTATGAATGCCACGTGCGGTTCGTGGAATTTCCGGTGTTTCAACCGGGTTGACTTCCACCAGTAGAATGTCCTCACATTCTGTTTCATAAAACAGAGGATAAAGCGGCGGATTGCCCATATAGCCACCATCCCAATAAGCTTCACCATCAATTTCTACAGCCTGATAAATTTCAGGTAAACAGCATGAGGCCATAACACTGTCTGCGGTAATCTCGCTATTCTTGAAAACCTTTGTTTTTCCCGAGCGAACATTGGTTGCGCAAATAAAGAGTTCAAAATTTTGACAATCATGAACATGATCAAAGTCGATCTCGCTTTTGATTAAATCCAAAAGCGGGTTCATGTTCATTGGGTTAAATTCATAAGGTGAAAAGGCGCCTGTGAAAGCATCAAACATCATGCGTCCCGGCGAATAATCAAGGCTCCAGTCCCCAGTTAACTTAGAATATGGATTTCTCTGTATGGGACTGAAACGACCCAGATCACTCAGCTTCGTCCAGAAGTTTTCCAGCGCTTCTCTCGCACCGTCCTTGCCTGCTCTACTGTATCCATCGGCAATAGCCACAGCATTGATGGCTCCAGCACTCGTGCCAGAAATACCTTCAATATCGAGCCTGCCATCTTCGAGAATTTTATCCAAAACACCCCATGTAAATGCGCCATGCGCACCACCGCCTTGCAAGGCCAGATTGATTTGTTTGATGTTAGAAGATGCCATGAATTTTAAGTTACCTAACTGAGCGCTATATGCATGAATGTAATCGTAAGTTCTTTTACGTAAAGTGAAAATTGTGACATTTGATGAGTATGCTTAAAATTATTTTCTGATCACGCATATTATTTTTCATTCAATAAGTTGAGGCACACGACACTTTACTCCTCTAGTGCCAATCCCAATTTATCGATGGTTGCTTTGCGCCCTGTGTTTTTTGCTTTAGTCGTTTTGTACGCTCAGCAATTTCAGGGATGTCGCGTTCGTGCGTTTCAACAAAGGCATGTTCGAAGAGTTGTTCAAGCTTTTGATCGAATATGTTTTCAAAAAGTGGCACTTCCGCACCTTCGATATCTACCTTGATTAATTTTACAGGTGCATTGAGATTTGAAAGAAACTTGCAAAAATCAATTGTTTGAACGGTAAGACCATTTTCGTTAGAAACGTTTTTTTTATCAGCAAACAGCGAAGAAGACTTAGTTAGGCGGTCGGGTGATTTATCAAAAGTGGCTGAGCGGTAAAGCATCATCTCACCTTCTGTATCGGTAGCGGCAGCGTTGATAAGTGTAACATTCTGCAAATCTTTTGTGGCATCTTGCAAAATAGAAAACGCGTGCGGGTCAGGCTCAATTGCAAAAACTTGCGCGCCTGTCTTGGCGAGTTGCAGGGTAAACTCACCTACATTAGCGCCTAAATCAATGGCGATATCCGAAGGGGTTAGAGCTGCAAGAACCTGATGAAATTCACGTTTGGCAGCTTTTTCACGAAAACGATTTTGCAGCGTGAATTTATTCCAGATATGAACGGCTTCAAGTTTGAGAATATCGAGCCGGTTCATAAGATTACTCTGCGCTTGCTCCGCCAGCCTCTGTTCTCAAGAAGGCTTCACCGCAAGCCTGTGCCAGTTTTCGCACTCGAAGTATATAGCTTTGGCGTTCGGTAACGGAAATCACACCGCGTGCATCGAGCAAGTTGAAAACATGGCTCGCTTTAATCGCTTGGTCGTAGGCTGGGTGCGCCATAACGATAGCCTTGCCGTTCTTTGGGTCGATGTCTTCTTGGCTTAAAATATTTTGACACTCAGCTTCCGCATCTTCAAAATGTTTTAGAAGCGTTTCGGTATTGGCTACATCAAAATTCCAACGTGAATATTCGCGTTCGGTTTGTTGAAAGACCTCGCCATACGAGATTTTGTCCACACCTTCCTGGCCGTTGAAATTCAAGTCGTAAACATTATCAACGTCCTGCACATACATCGCCAAACGTTCAAGACCGTAGGTTAATTCACCAGATACGGGTGAACATTCAAAACCACAAACCTGTTGGAAATATGTAAACTGCGAGACTTCCATACCATCACACCAGACTTCCCAGCCCAAGCCCCATGCGCCAAGTGTCGGGCTTTCCCAATCGTCCTCCACAAAGCGAATGTCATGCAGCATCGGATCGATGCCAATGGCTTCAAGCGAACCCAAATAAAGTTCCTGCATGTTTGGTGGCGATGGTTTTAACAATGCCTGATACTGATAATAATGCTGCATGCGGTTCGGATTTTCACCATAGCGACCATCGGTTGGACGACGCGATGGTTGAACGTAAGCTGCTTTCCAATGTTTTGGGCCAAGCGCGCGAAGGGTTGTTGCCGGGTGAAACGTTCCTGCACCGACTTCCATGTCATAGGGTTGAAGCACAACACAGCCATGGTCAGCCCAGTATTTGTGAAGCGTTAAAATCAGACCCTGAAACGAGCGCGTAGGGTGCATGTGATCTGGAAGTTTTTCGGCAGTAGCAGTCATGTTGAAATCATCCGTTTTGTCTATGCAACGGTTTACCCGATTGACGGTTTGCGTCAAGTTTTATCAGTCATCATGATTAAACCAATACGACACAAATGCCGTAAATAGAGATTCCATTTGTTTCAATTCAGGTAGAGCGTGCGGATATATTCACACGTTCGTACAAGGTTGCGTTATGGAAGAAGAAACCATCATTGAAACCACAGAAGTTCGTGTCAGTGCGACGCCTGTTGCAATGTCTGGCATTATTGTTTCCATGATGATGATGGCGGCCGCTTCAGGGATAGCCTTTGCCTATATTCCAATAACACTTTCCGATCTGGGTTTTGAACCTTGGGTCGCTTCTGCCATGTTCCCCGCTCTCTCTTTTGGCGGACTAATGGGATGTTTGGTCGTAGGCTGGTTCTTGCGATTGTCTGGCCATGCGCGCGTTTTCATGAGCGTGTATGCGCTGATTATCTGGTCTTTCCTGATTATCTTGTTAACAGATGATCCTTACATCTGGATTTTTGCACGTGCGCTTTATGGATTTGGCATCAACGGTGCTTTTATCGTTGCACAAAGCTGGCTGCATGATGCGTGTTCAGATGAAAATCGGGGCAGGGTGATCACAACGTTTTATGTGGCTTACGTAATTGCCGTTGGCCTTGGCTCGTTCAGCATTGGGTATATGGATGTTGACAGCAATGTCCCGATGGCGCTTTGCATAGGCTTGGTAACCTTGGCTATCCTGCCGGTTGGTCTAACCAGACTGCGCCAGCCTGAAGCGCCAGAAGGATTTAACATTCAGGTTCGAAAGCTTTGGAAGCTTTCACCCGTGGGTCTCATGGGCATGCTGTGTGTTGGTGGCCTGACCATGACCTTGCAAGGCTTTGCACCGATTTATGCGGGCACACTTGAATATTCACCGTCAGATATCGGTCTTTTGTTGTTGATGATGCAGCTAGGGCTTTTGGTCATTCAAATGCCGATGGGGGCACTCTCAGACCGTATCGACCGACGATATATTTTATTTATTGTTGCAACCATGTCCACTGTAATTGGCTTTGTCGCTATCGTCACCGAATCGAACTTGAATTTTATATGGCTGGTTTTGATGTTTGCGCTTTGGGCTGGTTCAATTGAAACAATTTATTCCGTTTCAAGCGCGCTTGCCAATGACCGCGCAGATCCCAAACATTACGTATTTTTGTCTTCGACGTTGATGATCGTCTGGTCATCCGGAGCCTTTATAATACCGCTGACATCCACATTGCTTTTACAATTCCTGCCAATAAAGATGTTTTTTTGGCTTTTGTTTTCGCTTTCGGCAATTTTCGCTGTATTTGTAGCTTTGCGCATATTCGTCAGGGAACGCGTACCGCAAGACGAAATGGAAAACTTCCAATATGCAACAGCGCAAGTGGTCAATACCGGTGAATATTATAATCCGGAAATGGTCGCAGAAGCCAATGCAGGCGTCGGTGAGGGATTGCTGAATTAGGCAAAAGACTTGAGTTTATTCTTCGTTATGAGGGCGGTAGACACCGTCTTTGTCTTGCTTCAACACCGTCTGATTTTTGGCTTTTTTCTCGGCAGCTCGTGTTTCCTTGTTAATGCGTGCCATCTCACGTTTAAAGGCTCTGTAGCCATACCAAACGACACCGCCGATGAGGCCAATTGCGATAAGTTGTGGCATCTTGTTCCTCCTGAAAGTGTTTAAAGACCGTAGCGCGCGCGCAGTGCTTTTTCTTCAGCCGTCATGATGCTTACATCTACCAGACTGGACGCTGCCTCGCTACCAAAAGATATACCAGGAGTGCCACCGCGACCCAACAGACCTTTTTTCTGTGTCATCAGTTTAAGCTTTGCGTCTTTGCCATAGCGTTGTTTGATAATGGTACCGATATGACCAAACCCGTCTACAAGGCCGAGCTTTTTGCCTTGAATGCCAGTCCAGAATTTTCCTGTAAAAATATCAGGGTCATCGCTTAGTTTCGCACCACGACGTGCCTCAACCATATCGATGAATACCTGATGGATTTCCAATTGAAGTTCTTTGATATAGGCAATGTCCGCTTTTTTCTCGGGTTGAAACGGATCCAGTGAAACCTTGTTTTTACCAGCCGTATATACGCGACGCTCCACGCCAATTTTCTCAATCGCCTTGTCGAAGCCAAAGCTTGCAGAAACCACACCAATCGATCCGACTATGGAGGTTTCATCGACAAAGATTTCGTCACCAGCAATCGCAAGCATGTACCCGCCCGAGGCTGCAACATCTTCGACGAACACGAGAACTCTCTTTTCGTGTTCAGCAGCAAGTTCACGTATGCGCTGATACATCAACCGTGATTGAAC
>CALFBU010000249.1 GCA_937951455.1 uncultured Rhizobiaceae group bacterium | reverse complement strand
TGAGCGCGATGATATGGAAGATTTGAGATTGGAGCTTGGCGATCTTCTTCTGCAATCCGTCTATCATGCGCAAATGGCTTCGGAACAAGGATTATTTGATTTTGGCGACGTGGTTGAAGGCATTACTCAAAAGATGATCAGACGACATCCGCATGTTTTTGGTACGGCTGATGTCAGCGCCGAAGAGTTTTCTGCACGCGGTATGGCGGAGGGAACCTGGGAGCGTATCAAGGCAGAAGAAAAAGCTGAAGCAGCAGCGCTGCGTGATAGCAAAGGATTGCCGCCTAAGAATACAAATGCGTCACTTTTGGATGATGTGCCCAATAGTCTGCCCGCCCTCGCCTGCGCTGTAAAACTGCAAAAGAAAGCCTCCAAGGTTGGTTTTGACTGGAATGATCCACATGCGGTTATTTCCAAAATTCGCGAAGAACTGGACGAATTTGAAGCCGAACTTAAAGACGATAATGTTGATAAACAGAGCGAAGAATTGGGTGATATATTCTTTGCTCTGGCCAATCTTGCACGTCACCAAAAAATTGATCCTGACAGCGCCTTACGCAGTACCAATCAAAAATTCAGAAAACGATTTGCTTATATTGAAGCCAACATTGAGCGCGAAAACGAAACCATGGAAAGTGCCTCACTGGAAACTATGGACGCACTCTGGAATGAGGCTAAGGGCAAATCCTAGCCAATGCATCATGCGTTTCATCGACCAGTGTATTGATCAATTCTGCAGTCGTCATTTTACGATTTAAGCCTACTGCTTGACCAGACCATTGAGCAACAAAGTCTGGACTGCCATTAGCAGCGCTTCTCTTTCGTAGTGGTCCTGTAAGTGTATTCATCAGCGGAAAATCTGGCAGTTCGCTTTCCAGCTTGTTCAAGTCATCCGAGTAGCGGTTTTTTATGCCTCTTGCGGGTCGACCCGAAAAGACTTTTGTGAGTGTTGTATTACTACCATCAGAAGCCATCAACGAATTTTGATGTACTAGTGGAACGCTTGATTCTTCACATGTCAGGAAAGCGGTTCCAATTTGTACGCCTGAGGCACCAAGCGCCAAGGCCGCTGCAATTCCACGCCCATCTGCGATGCCACCTGCTGCAATGATGGGAACGTTCACCGCATTCACCAGTTGAGGAACAAGTGCCATGGTGCCAATGGCCGCCGTGTGATTTTTTAAATAAAAACCATGGTGCCCGCCTGCTTCCCAGCCTTGTGCAATTATGGCATCAACACCTTTTGCTTCAAGGTCTTTTGCCTCTGCGACTGTCGTTGCTGAACACAGAATTTTAGTGCCTTTTTGTTTGAATGCTTCAACAAATTCTTGGTCTGGCAAGCCAAAGTGAAAACTGACCACATTGGGCGATGATGCCAAAACGGCTTCAGCTACCTCCCCTCCAAATGGAAAATGCGTCGGCACAGCTTGTGGCAGTTCATCGATGCCTAATTCGTCATAATAAGGCTTGAGAATACTCTCTATCTTTTTCACCTTATCAGCATCAATTGCAGGTTCGGCATGACAAAAGAAATTCATATTCAATGCGCCATTGGTCAAGGCGCGTGTTTGTTGAAATGTTTGTGTATAAACCTCTGCGCTCATCATTGCGCAACCCAGCGAACCTAAACAGCCAGCAGTCGCACTTGCTGCCGCCATTTGCGGTGTCGAAGCCCCAGCCATCGGGGCCTGTATGATTGGGTGTTCTATCTGAAGTAGATCAGTAAGCCTTGTGTCTTTCCACATGGGCTACACCTCGCTTATTTGTTTCAGTTCCGAACGAACTTCACGCCCTGCCCTTATTTTCATGGAAACGGCACCGGTTTCCAAGTCGTTGCGCTCAATGATATGAGCATTTTCATACACCCATGGCAAACGACACAATTGATCAACAGGCAAAACAATATCGATAACGCTATCACTGTCCGCAATAATATCTTCGATTTTTTCCAGCAATTTGTCAGTGCCAAATCCTGTTACAGCAGAGACAAGAATTTGTTGTGGCGTGTCAGATTTTACATCCTGCATGGTTTGAAGCGCTTCAGGCTCAAGAAGGTCAACCTTGTTCCAGACCTCGATAACTTTTTTGCGGCCGTCCTCTTCCACCCCCAACTGAGAAAGAACTGAATAGACATCGTTTGATTGGGCTTCGCTGTCCTCATGCGCTATGTCTCTTACGTGCAGAATAAGCTCTGCTTCGATGACTTCTTCCAGTGTCGCTCTGAATGCTGCTACCAAATGGGTTGGTAGATTTGAGACAAACCCCACAGTGTCGGATAAAATCACGCGTGTGCCTTGTGGCAAATTTAGCTGTCTCAAGGTTGGATCCAGCGTTGCAAAGAGCAGATCTTTCGCCATCACATCAGCGCCTGTTAAAAGATTGAACAGTGTTGATTTACCCGCGTTCGTATATCCTACCAGCGCGACAACTGGATGTGGTACTTTCTTGCGTTTGGAACGGTGCAAATCTCTAGTCTTTTTTACTTTTTCCAGATCACGCTCAAGCTTATTGATACGTTCCTGGATCAATCGCCTGTCCGCTTCAATTTGTGTTTCACCCGGGCCGCCCACAAAGCCCAATGCGCCGCGCTGTCTTTCTAGGTGTGTCCAGGCGCGTACCAGACGCCCCTTCTGGTAATTCAAATGGGCAAGCTCAACTTGTAAAGTACCTTCTTTGGTCTGCGCGCGTTCGCCAAAAATCTCCAATATCAAACCCGTTCGATCAAGAACTTTAACATTCCATTCTTTTTCCAGGTTTTGTTGTTGTTTGGGGGAAATTGCGTGGTCGATGATTGCCAAACCAATTTCAGAACTTTTGATAATTCCAGCGATCTCATCCACCTTACCACTGCCAAAAAGTGTAGATGGCTTTATCGTTCGGACAGGAATAACACCGGCATCTATTACCTCAAGCGAAATGGCACGCGCTAGACTTACGGCTTCTTCCAATCTTGCCTCTCGCGAGCGAACTTGATTGCCATGGAATTCTGGTACAAGAACAATTGCCCGCTCAGGCTTTTGATCCTCTTCAGCGGTCCATTGAAATTTATCTGATTTTCCGTGCTCGAAATCGCTCAAGCTTTAATGCCTTACAGTGCGAAGAGAAACGTTACTCTTCATCATCATTATCGTCGGATTTATCACCCATCAATACGGGTGCACCTGGCATGATAGTTGAAATTGCGTGTTTGTATACAAGCTGGGCAATACCATCGCGTTTCAGCAGGACACAAAAATTATCAAACCAACTCACAACGCCGTTTAGTTTAACGCCATTGACCAAAAATATAGTGAGTGGAATCTTTTGCTTACGAACATCGTTTAAAAACGCGTCTTGCAAGTTTTGATGTTTTTCCGCCATTTTGTATTCTCTTTTCTTATTGTTATTGTAGGCCGCAGACCTAAGATAGAATTTGAAGTTTCAGGCGATTATTTTTCCCCGCACTCCCCACACATAAATTTATAAAGCGTAGTTCGGATATTTATCAAGTTAAACTTATTGATAATCTATTAAAAACTCCCAAAGTGACATTATCTGCCACCTCTGAGTAGTACCGTTAAACTCGCAATTACCGCAATCACTTCCAAGCGTCCCAACAGCATTACAATTGTTATAATGATCTTTTGTGAAACCAACATGTCAGCATAAGTTGGCCAGATTGCGTTCGTGCCAGTGCTCCATTCTGGCGCATATAATGGCCCGGCATTCGTGATCGCAGCAATTACGGCAGTAAAGCTTGCATGAAAATTTAAACCGCTCAGTGACAGTGCGAATGATGATATAGCAACGGTCACGATTAGAATTGCAAATAAACTCCAAATTGCTTTCATAAATTCAATGTTGAGTTTTGTACTGCCAAACAAACTGGGCTTGGAAGCGTGTGGGTAGATTAATCGGTTTAGCTCATATTGAGCCAAGGAATACATGCCGCCAATTCGGAAAAATTTGATGCCACCAGAGGTGGAATAGCATCCTCCTCCGATGAATATTACGATTAAAACAAGCGTAGGTGGTAACAATGACAATGCACCTGGTCTAGATTGAATACCTGAAGTGCTGATTATTGAAGCTGAGTTGAAGATGCCCTCAGACATGGCTGTAGCATCGGGTAAATTGCTCGTAGACCCTGCCGCTGCAAAGAGTGTGTATGCTATGTAAACTGACAAGCCTGCCCAGACTGCCAGAATGAAATAACTTTCGCGATGGGTCCTTAATTCTTCAAATTGTAATTTGTATATATATTGATGCCAGAAAATACTGGTGGCACCAATTATAAGAAATATTGCCATGATGATCATGCCCGCATTGCCGAGCGTTAAATCCACACTTTCAATGGCGGGGGTGAGTCCCCCTGTCGACATTGCAGTAAAGCTGAAAATCATCGCTTCATATGGGCTGACACTTGATAAAACCAAAAGTATGAAACAAATCAGTGTTAGAAACAGATAAACACGGAAAATGCCGGCACAAAAACTTACAAGCCTTGAATGTGATGTCACGATTGAGGCGGCAACACTGGCAGTTGCAACTTGAGGTAAGCCGCCTATTTCCCATGGCGCCAATACAAGTATGAGAGTAATTAAGGTTGCTAACCCTCCAAACCACTGGAACTGCGCTAGTAAAAATATAATAGAGTTGGGAACGGTTTCCAGGTTTTGGAATACAACAGAGCCTGATGTTGTAAAACTCGACATGGTCTGAAATAGAGCATCCATATAAGAGATGTTTGCCATGTCAGAGATTGGTATTGCTGAAATGATGGGAAATGCAGTCCAGCTAAACACGGCTAGCAATATTGCTGTGTTTCTTCTGATACCTTGTAGGCGCCCCATAACAGCTAAAAACGTTGCTATGCATAGAAATCCTGCAAAGCCACTGTATAGCAGGATACGGTATCCCAAGTCTGTTTCCTGCGTGCCAAAGGCAATCAGTGCTGGCAAAATCATTGAAGCTGCCAGAATTGCCCCAATTGCAGAAAAATAATAGACAAAGGCAATCATCAGAGAAAATCTGCGCTTACCCGGAACATTTGCTCAACATCATGCACATGTTCACTCAAAGCAAGAATAACGACACGGTCATTAGGCCTGATAATGCTGTCGCCGGTTGGTCTTTCCAGCTTGCCGTCGTGATATATCATCCCGATGCGAATGCCTGCTGGAAGTTCCAGCTCCCTCAACGGCTTACCCACCAATGGTGATGCTTCCAATGCTTCGGCTTCCACGATTTCTGCAGCACCGTTTTCGACTGAATAAACGCCGCGTATGCGACCGCGTCTAACGTATTGCAATACTCTAGAAATCGTAACGCTTCTTGGGTTGATGTAATCGTCAATTCCCAGGCTGCGCGTAAAGTCATGATAACCAACGTTGTTTAGCAAAGCCAGATTGGACTTGCAGCCAACTTTTTTGGCAAGGACACTGGATAGGATATTAACCTGATCATTGTTTGTTATGGCGACCATCAGATCGGCGTTTTCAGCACCCGCTTCTTGCAAAACACTTTCATCCAGGGCGTTACCGTGCAGTACAACCGTTCGGTTTAATTGATCCGCAAGTTTCTCTGCTGCACTGCGCGAACTCTCGATGATTTTGACACGAGCGCTTGGCAAACGTTCTTCAATGCGTTTTGCGAGGTATACACCAATATTACCACCGCCAGCGATGACAATACGGCTGGCTTCAGGCTGTTCTTTGCCGAAGATCGAAATGGTTCTTCTGATTTGCGCTCTATCTGCAATGACATAAGCAATGTCGCCAGTCAGAATTTGGTCTGATGAACGTGGCGTAATCATTTTACCTTGGCGTGAAATACCCGCAACAACCGCGTTCAAATCTGGAAAAAGTTCGCTCAACTGCGCGAGTGGCGTGTCTACCAATGGGCAGTTTTCATCACACTCAATTGCAACCATGGCGACGGTTTCTTCGTTAAACAAAACAACATCACGTGCGCCAGGTAGTGCGATGCGCCTTAAAATAACATCCCCAACTTCAATTTCAGGAGAAATAATCACATCAATTGGCATGTGATCGCGTGTGAAGAGATTTGTATATTGCCCTTTTCTGTAGTTTTGAGATCGGATACGAGCAATTTTTGTTGGAACATTAAACAGGGAGTGGGCAACCTGACAGGCGACCATGTTAACTTCATCATACAAGGTAACGGCAATAATCATGTCGGCTGTATCAGCACCTGCACGCGCCAAAACGTCAGGATGTGAGCCATGCCCGACGTAACCTCGAACATCCAGTCGATCCTGAATATTTTGAACGAGCTCAGCAGAATTATCGATGACGGTCACATCATTGTCTTCAGCCGAAAGACGTTCAGCGATGCCATATCCAACCTGGCCAGCGCCACAAATCAGAATTCTCATAATATTATCCCCGAATGCCACACATCATGTGCCGTCTTAACCTGCTTCTTCTTCTACTGGTTTTTTCTCTGTTAAACCAAGAGATTTCAGTTTTCTGTGTAATGCCGATCTTTCCATACCAACGAATTCAGCCGTACGCGAGATATTTCCGCTAAATCTTCCCACCTGGGCAGCCAAGTAATCTCGCTCAAAGGCTTCTCGTGCCTCTTTTAATGGCAATGACATGAGATGCTCACCGTCTGAACCACCCGTATTGGGTAACATTTCCCCAATTTCCTTTGGCAGCATTTCAGCTGTAATAACAGTACCTTCCTCAACACGCGACAAGATCATTAAGCGTTCAATGTTATTGCGCAATTGACGGATATTGCCGGGCCAATCATGCGCTTGTAATACCACCATTGCATCATCGCCTATACGACAATTACTGATACCTGATTGACGTGTAATTTGGATCATGAAAGCAGATACAAGCTCTGGTACATCTTCGCGGCGTTGCGATAACGGCGGCACATGCACAGGAACAACGGCAAGTCTATGGAACAGATCTTCGCGGAAATTGCCGAGTTTGATCAAGTTTTCCAAATCTTGAGCTGTTGAAGATAAAACACGTACATCAACCTTAACTTTGGTGTTGCCCCCTACCCTTGTAAATTGTTGCTCTACCAGAACGCGTAAGATCTTACTCTGCGTATCAAGTGGCATGTCCGCTATTTCATCAATGTAAAGTGTCCCTCCATGAGCTTCTTCCAAAGCACCAACCTTACGCCCTGCTTCATTGTTGGATTCGGTACCAAACAGCTCAATTTCCATTTTGTCTGCAGTTATGGTTGCCGCATTCAAAAGAACAAAAGGTCCTTTGTTTCGAAGGGAATTTGCGTGGATGGTTCTGGCAACAAGCTCCTTGCCGCTGCCCGATGCACCAGAAATCATAATACGAGAATTGCTGGGCGCGACGCGTTCAATGGTTTGTTTCAGATTTTGCATCGCAGCTGAACTGCCAATCATTTCCGGCATATCAGGGGTTTTGTCCTGAAGTTCTTTTACTTGCTTTTTTAAGCTGGAAGTTTCCAATGCCCTTGATGCTGTCAGGATGAGTTTGTCCGCTTTAAACGGTTTTTCTATGTAATCATAAGCACCGCGTTTGATCGCGGACACCGCAGTTTCAACATTACCGTGACCTGAGATCATCACAACTGGTAGGTCGGGGTGAATTATCATAATCTCATCAAGCAATTCCAAACCGTCAAGCTTTGAACCTTGTAGCCAGATATCAAGAAATATCATCGTAGGGCGGCGTTCTTGAATAGCAGCCAATGCGCTATCACTATCGCCCGCTGTCCTGGTGCCGTGTCCTTCATCTTCAAGAATGCCGGCTACCAGCTCTCGAATATCTGTTTCATCATCGACGACAAGAATATCAGTTGCCATGATTAAACGTTCTCCTCAGTTTTCATATTGTCTTGTGACACTTCTTCCACGATCGGCAATGTGAAGCGCATCATCGCGCCATGTCCGCCTTCTGCTACTTGTGGTGCGTCCATTAATTCGATTGTACCGCCGTGATCTTCTGCAATTTTTCTTACAATGGCTAAGCCAAGGCCAGTCCCTTTTTCACGTGTAGTCATATAGGGTTCTAGAAGTCGTTGTCTGTTCGTCTCAGGGAGTCCTTTACCGTTATCAATGACATCGATAATGGCGTTATTTGCCTCGCGTTCGACGCGTACAATAATTTTTCCTTTATAGTCTTCTTCACCTGGATAAGCTTCGATTGCTTCAGCCGCGTTTTTGATAACATTAATCAAGCCCTGCGATAGCATTCGGTTGTCGTAGACCATTTCCAATGGCCCTTTTTCAGTCTCCATAACAAATTCAATATCTGGGAAACCTACTTTTTGCAGGAACACTGTTTCTCTAACGGTTTGCTTGATATTTGCCTGCGACATTTCAGGCACTGGCATTCTCGCAAAAGCTGAAAACTCGTCAACCATTTTACCGATATCACCAACCTGTCTTATGATAGTATCAGTACAATTATCAAAGACTTCTCGGTCTTCTGTTATCTGCTTGCCATACCTTCTTTTGATGCGCTCTGCAGAAAGCTGGATTGGTGTCAGAGGATTCTTGATTTCATGCGCAATTCTGCGTGCCACATCTGCCCAAGCTGTGTTTCTTTGTGCGGAAACTAGATCTGTAATATCATCAAGCGTCATCACAAAAGAATGGGTTTGAGTATTTTCTTTTTCCAAGGTTACCTGAACATTGAGCGTTCTTTCACGCCCTTCTTTCATAATCGTAATTTGTTCGTGATATTGAGGTTTGCCAGAAGTGATTGCAGCTTCAAAAACCTGGCCAAGTTCGGGCACTCTTTCAGAGAGTTTAGGATCATTTTTTAATGAGCCTTCTTCATCAAATCCCAATATCGGGAGCGCATATTTATTGGCAATAGTAATCTTTCCATTTTTATCAAGTCCAACAACTGCCGCACTAACGCCAGACAAAACCGCTTCAATAAACCGTGCACGTTGGTCCATTAATTCTTTTGCGTCAACCAGGTCTGATTGTTGGGTTCTCAGATCAGCCAGCATGACGTTGAATGTCTCATTCAGAAATTGCATATCGCCTTCAGATTGACTGCTATCCACTTTCACATCTAGGTTGCCATCACTGACCTCTTTCGCTGCGTGCATCAATCTTCTGATCGGCGTTACAATACGATTAGCAACACTTATGCCCATCCAGATGGCGCTTAATAAAACAATCAAACATACGCCTAAGTAAAGCATAGCGAAGGCCAACTGAAACGGCAGGCGGTTTTGTTCTAGCGAGTTATAATCCGCGCTATTTAATTGCGTGTCGCGTAAAGCTTCAATCACGGCTGGTGGAACAGCAATGACTGTGTAAAGGTATGCGTTTGGTATTTCCTGCATTTTGAATACCGAACCAATAAGGTTGGTGTTGCCCGGCGGTATGGGTACAGGATCACCGTTTTTTGCCAATTCAAGAGCTACTGTTGGTAGTGGCGGTATCTCTATTTTTGTTTCAATATCTGATTTAATCAGTTCCGAGCCGTCTTCTTTGACCAAAGAAGCTGCCAAAAAACCACGTCCTCTTGCTTCTAACGTCAGCAATTGAATAAAGCGCTCTCTGTCCAAGACATATAAACGGCGGTTACGATCCAGATTTGCAGCCATCGAAAGCGTATTCCCCATCAAGACACGGGTACTTTCATTTTGATAGGCTCTTGCGACACTTACTGAGGATTCAACAATCTTTTTAGTTCGTATTTCAAACCATCGATCAAGACCAAGGTCGAGCGTAATACCCGCAACAATCGCAACTAGAATAGCCGGAAAAGCAGCTACCAAACAAAACAGGCCGATAATCCTGACGTGTAATCTTGACGCTGCTCGCCCTTTTCTTCTGGAGCGTATAATTTTGGCGATTTCCTTACCAATAAGAAAAAGCAGGACCAGGATCAGGAAGCCGTTCACAGCTGCCGCAATCAGGACCATGTTCTTATCTGGTTGAACAGGCGTTAAACCAATCAACAGCATGAATGTTAGACTACCCGTAATAAGCAATGCTATTACGGTCAAAAGTCCAATTACCCTACTTTTAGATGTCTTGGCGGTATCAAACAGCTCTTGTTTGGCAGAACCACTGTCGCGAGACTTTGATGTCATGGCCTTTATGTCAATTGACTTTGGTTCGCTGGCAACGCTCAAGTTTATTAGCTTTCAATCCGTAAGATTCTAAATCAACATTTGCAGTATCCCAAATGCGTGGCAATTCCGCAACACAAATGTGGCAAAAATGAAACACTAAGTGTTGAACTTATTTTGCAGTTCTAATTATGCGAATGCCGTGTGATTGAATTTTCTTGCGCAAGGTATTGCGGTTTAAACCCAAGATTTTAGCAGCCTTGATTTGATTGCCATTACATGCGGCAAGCGTATTTGAGATTAAGGGATATTCAAACTCTTGCAAAAACCTTTGATAAACGCCTTCAGGTGGCAAGTCATTTGAATATTCTTCAAAATAACGCATAACAAAATATTCTGTTGCCGCCCGAATATTTTGAAACCCGGTATTGCTTGCCGCTTCCAAACCTTGTTTGAAATATCCACTGTTTTTAATCTCAGTTCTGATGATGGTCGCTGTGATCGTTTCCTGAGGGTACAAAATACAAATTCTGCGAATTAGATTTTCAAGTTCTCTTATGTTACCTGGCCAGAAATGATCTTTCAAAACTGACATTGCGTCCGCCTCTAAATGCCTGGATTGAGCACCTTCACTTTGTGAAATCTTCAAAAAATGCCGTGCCAAATCTGGAACATCTTCCATTCTGTCTTTAAGTGCCGGTAGTTTAATGGGCACGACATTCAAACGATAATACAAGTCTTCCCTGAATCTACCGTTGGCAATGAGCTCTGTCATGTTCTTTGTAGTAGATGCTATTATTCTAACGTCTACTCTCAAGGGCAGTGCAGAACCCAATGGTGTAAATTCACCTTCCAGTAGGACACGAAGCAATCTGGATTGTGCAGCCAATGGCAGTTCGTTGACTTCGTCCAGATAAAGCGTGCCACCATCTGCATTGCGAATACGCCCAAATTCAAGAGCACCCGCTTCACTTTGATGACCAAAGAGTTCAGACTCTATGAATTCATCAGGCAAAGTTGCAAGATTGACCGCTACAAACGGGTTCAATTTACGGTTTCCAAAATCATGCAATACGCGTGCAGTTAGCCGTTTCCCAGTCCCCGTTTCTCCTGATAACAAAACAGGAAGGTCAGAATGCATCAACCTTGCAATCGAGCGATAAATATCCTGCATGGCAGCAGAACGTCCGACCAGCGGCATATTCTGGTTATAATCTTCAATGCTTTGTGCAGGCCTGTTGTCTTTGGGCTCTGCAATGGCGCGTTGGGCAATATTGGTTAGCTCGTCTAAGTCGAAGGGTTTCGGCAAATATTCGTAAGCACCAGCTTCTTGTGCCTTGAGAGCTGTCATGAAAGTATTTTGAGCGCTGATTAATATTACCGGTAATTCGGGTCTTAGGTTCTGTATTTTTGGTAAAACTTCAAAGGCATCGCTGTCTGGCATGATAACATCTGACACAACACAATCACCCTCACCATTACTCACCCATTGCAGCAAGGTGTTGAAGTTTGACGTTACACGTACATCAAAGCCAGCTCGTTTCAAAGCTTGGTTCAAAACTGTGCGAATGGCATTATCATCATCGGCAACCAGTACGACCCCTTTAGACATGTGCGGCACCTACAGTTCGGTTATCTTTGAGTTTATTATTTTTCCAGGCAGGTAAAAGAATTTTGAAGATTGTTCCCTGCCCTTCAACGCTATCACATTCGATGATGCCGCCATGGCGACCTATGGTTTTGGCTACCAGGGCCAGCCCAAGTCCTGAACCATTGATACGTGTTGTAACAAATGGTTCAAAGATATGAGCGCGGATTTCTTCAGGTATTCCTTTGCCATTATCTGAAACACTGAATTCAAGCGGTAAAGCGGCACGCTCTCCAGAGCCGGGTGAAGCTAGGCGAATGCCTGACCGATAAGCTGATGAAAGTGTTATCCTCGCCTCAGGATTATCTCCCATGGCTTCGGAAGCGTTTTTAATAAGGTTCAAAAAAACCTGTATTAGTTGGTCGCTGGAACCGGAAACATCAGGCAGTGATGGATCATATTGCTCTATTATTTTAATGTTTTGAGCAAAGCCATTTTCCGCAATACGCCTTACATGTCCCAGAATTGAATGCATATTTACAGGTGCATGTTCAACAGGACTTTCATCAGAAAACACTTCCATTCGGTCTACGATTTTGACGATACGGTCAGTTTCCGTTGTAATGAGTTGTGCAAGTTCTTTATCATCCTTGCCAACGACACTTTCCAGTAATTGCGCTGCCCCTCGTATGCCGGAGAGCGGATTTTTAATCTCATGTGCAAGCATGGCTGCCAGACCTGTTACTGAGCGAGCGGCACTTCGGTGCGAAAGCTGGCGGTCAATACGATCAGCCATGCTACGCTCTCTAAATACCAAAATTGCCTTGGGTGAATTATCAGCCAAGGGTGCGGCATAAACATCAACAATTTTACCCTCGCCTGTTCGCGGCGACGAAATATCTATTTGATATTCATTCACTGGCGCACCTTTGGTCATGACTTGTTTTACCAGTCCCAAAACAGGCGAACCAAAAGGTACGATCTTTTCCATATTGTGTTTAAGCAGATACGATGATGAAGCACGGAATACATTTTCTGCTGTCATATTTGCATAAAGGATTGCGTTATTTTTATCCGTTACAATTACTGCCTGAGGCAGACTATCTAAAACTAGGCGAAGATCTGGTGGCAAGTTTTTACTCATGCCGCTTGCGCCGATACATTATCTTTTTCATGCATCGCAAAGAGCGCTTCAAGTGCTTTGTAAATCTCACTTGGTTCGAAAGATGTCATGGTTGTTTTTTTCAAAACAGCTGAGGATGTTGGCAGATTAAGCTTATCAAGATACCAACCCAGATGTTTACGCGCTTGTCGAATGCCTGATTCCAAGCCGTAAAATGACAACATAGATTCATGATGCGCGATGACTGCTTGCCAATCTGTTTTCAGGGCTTCGATTTCGCTTGATGACAATGCACCCCCGATATGTGCCGGCAACCAAGGTGCGCCATATGCACCTCGACCAATCATAACCGCATCAGCGCCAGATTTTTCCAATGCTTCAACGGCCTTATGACGGTCAACAATATCACCGTTCACTACTAGCGGTAGATTGATCGCCTCGCGAACGTTTTTAACTGCAGACCAATTGGCCTTCCCTTTATAAAATTGGCATCGTGTTCTGCCATGCACTGTAATCATTTGAATGCCAGCGTTTTCAGCGCGTTTTGCAAGTTCAGGTGCGTTGAGTGAGTCATCGTCCCATCCAAGGCGCATTTTTAAAGTTACAGGTACTTTAACAGCCCCTACGACGGCATCAATC
>CALFBU010000248.1 GCA_937951455.1 uncultured Rhizobiaceae group bacterium | reverse complement strand
ACACGCTCCATGACATCATTGGCAAGAACAGAATCCAGCCTTGCTGCTGCACGGGTAGCAAGGATTTGGCGCACCATTTCCGTTAGACCAAGTATAATCAGGGCGAAAGCTGCCAGTATGGAAAGAAAGATAAGGGTATTGCTTGATTGGGATGGCAGGACACGGTCATAAATCTGAAGCATGTAAAGCGGGATTGTGAGCTGCAACAAGTTTGCAAAGAATGAAAAGAAGGCAATGATCAGCAGTGTGCCCTTGAACCCGCGTGTTGCCTTTACGAGATTTTCCATTCCGTATTCCTTTTACCCGCTACTTTTTGAGAACCAACCCCTGCAAATTACGAATCAGTATTATCGATAAATACTTAACTCTAAATTACGGTTTTAAAACCAGCGCATAAAAAAACCCTGGACGTAAACGTCCAGGGTTCTCGAATTCACAATTTGTATTGATTATTTTCTCAAAAGATCGCGAATTTCTGTAAGAAGAACTTCTTCAGCTGGCGGAGCAGCAGGTGCTTCTTCTTCTTTTTTCTCTTCAAGATTTTTCACAAAGCGAACCATCATGAAAATGATGAAGCCGATGATCACGAAGTTAATAATTGTTGTGATGAAAGAACCATATGCAAGAACTGCACCCTGCTCCTTGGCTTCTTCAAGCGAAGTTGCTGTAACGCCTTCTCCTAGTGGAATGAAGTAGTTTGAGAAATCCAGTCCACCAAAAATCCAGCCAACGATTGGCATAATAATGTCGCCAACAAGTGACGCTGTGATAAGTGCAAATGCGCCAGCGATGATCACACCAACGGCCAAGTCCATGACATTGCCCTTCATAATAAAGTCTTTAAATTCATTCATCATTTGAGTATTCCCCTCTAGAAATATTAAACACATCCAGAACTAGATGCCGTAGCGTTACTTACGCAATTTTAACCATGAAGTTAAGTGCAAAATGAGAAAAATAGCGTTTTAAGGTCTCATTTTTCAATAAATTTGTTGATTAAATTGCTCAAACTGGAAAAAATTCAATAGATTGCGGTTAATGGCAGTTTTAAGCTAGGATATCAGGGGAATAATAAGACCGTCTTTGAGGGGAAACGAATATGATCCACCCATGGATCACATTGATTGTAGCAGTAATTTACGTGCTACTTTTATTTGTCGTTGCCAGTTATGGCGATCGCAAACTGGCTGGTTATGGTAATGAACGCAGTCGCCCCAATATATATGCCTTCAGCCTCGCGATTTATTGCACCACCTGGACGTTCTTTGGATCAGTCGGCTTGGCGGCAACAAGCGGCGTAAATTTTCTAGCAATTTATGTAGGGCCTATACTGGTGGTTACACTTGGCTTTCCACTGATGCGACGGATTATCAAATTATCGAAAGAAGAACGCATAACTTCAGTCGCTGACTTCCTGGGTTCTCGGTACGGTAAGAACATCAAGGTTGCTGCTGTTGCTGCTATCATTGCTGTGATCGGCACAGTGCCTTACATTGCGTTACAGCTAAAAGCCATTTCCGGCTCTGTTGATACATTATTGGTAAGTTTTGATAATGGGTTTCCGTCGGGTGCAGCGCCCTTTGGTGACATTTCAATTTTTGTCGCATTGGCTCTCGTTTTATTCGCCATTCTTTTTGGCACCCGTCACGCAGATGCGACAGAACACCAGCATGGTTTAATGCTTGCGATAGCCATGGAATCCGTCATCAAGCTCATCGCCTTTTTATGCATTGGCGTTTTCGTGACGTGGTTCATGTTTGATGGCGTAAAGGACTTGTTTTCGCAAGGCGTTGAAAATAACAACATACGCAAAATTATCGATCAAGGCTTTGATGCCAGTAATTTTCTAATCCTTACGTTTCTGAGCTTAAGTGTATTTTTACTGCTGCCAAGACAGTTTCATGTCGCCGTGGTTGAGAACAACTCCATCAAAGAGCTTGAAAGAGCGCGGTGGCTATTCCCGCTTTATCTTGTTGCGATTAATCTTTTTGTTATTCCGATTGCAGTAGCTGGAACGATCCGTTTCGGCGTTGCAGCAAACGCTGATGATTATGTCCTTTTATTACCGCTGCTTGAAGAGCAACGCGTGCTTGGTTTGCTTGTCTTTATTGGCGGCTTATCTGCAGGTACGGCAATGGTTATTGTTGCCTCGGTAGCCCTTGCCATCATGATTTCAAATGATCTCGCCTTGCCGCTCATTCTTCGTTCGCGGGCAAGACGCGGACATTATGAGCCTGAAAATATGGAAGGCAACATTCTTAATATTCGTCGTACAGCTATTTTTGCTGTCTTGTTAATGGCCTATGTCTATTACAAAGTCGCGGATAATTCGGCCGCGCTTGCCTCTATTGGACTCGTATCCTTTGCAGCGATTGCTCAGTTGGCACCAGCCTTCTTTGGCGGGTTGTTCTGGCGTGTTGCAAATGCACGCGGTGCGATGTTTGGCATGATTACAGGCTTCTTTGTTTGGGGATATTGCCTGCTCCTCCCGACACTTTTGTCGCCTGACAATTCTTTTGTTTTGGAAGGATTATTTGGACTTTCATTTTTAAAACCAGAAGCGCTTTTTGGAACATCACTTAGCCCAATCGCAAATGGCGTTGTATGGAGCTTGTTTTTTAATACCATCGCATTTGTCATCGGGTCATACAGCCGTGAAGCGGACCCGCAAGAACGCATGCAGGCATCGCTGTTTGTTGCTTATCAGGCACCCGTTACCCGCTACACCAATGTGGAAAAATCCAACGTTAAAATTAGCCAGTTACACGATACAGTGGCGCGTTATATTGGCAAAAAAAGAACAGAGCGATCTTTTGAAACCTATTGGAAAACAAATGGTTTGGAACCGCAACAAAGTGGCCTGGTCGATAATGATATCTTAAGATATTCAGAACAGCTATTGGCCAGTGCGATTGGTGCGTCATCATCCCGACTGGTGCATACGCTTTTGCTGAAACGTTCCAATGAGAAGAACAGTGCCGAACTTGATCTCCTCGATGAAGCATCAAAAGCCTTGCAATTTAACCGCGATGTTTTGCAAACGGCATTTGATCAACTTGAGCAGGGCATTACCGTTTTTGATGGTGATTTCAGACTGGCATCCTGGAACACGAAATTTCGAACCATCCTTAATCTACCAGCAAGGGTTGGGCAGGCAGGGCTGCCATTATCAGAAGTAGCGCGTGAAATTGCCTACCATAATCAGCTTGATAAATATGACAAGGATGGACAAGGGCTTGGGCAGAAGCTGATTAGTCTATCTAAGTCATGGCACCTTGAATTGCCTAACTCTGGCGAAGTTCTTGAAATCAGTACGAACCCGATGCCTGAAGGGGGTATTGTTGTAACTTGGAATAATATTACCGAGCGGGTAAAAGCAGCCGAGGCCTTAAAAGAAGCAAATGAGACGTTGGAAGGTCGCGTTGAAGCTAGAACGCGGGAGTTGGAGCAGGCCAAGCTTTTCGCAGATCAGGCGAACGCCAGTAAAACACGTTTCCTTGCCGCAGCAGGTCATGACATTCTTCAACCGCTAAATGCTGCCAGATTATATTCTGCAACCTTGATGGAACGCGTTAATACGAGCAAGGATGCTGAACTGGCAGATAATGTAGGCAAATCACTTGGGTCTGTTGAGGAAATCCTGGGATCAATCTTGGCGATATCTCGCTTGGATACTGCAAATCCTGAAATCAATATCAATCGTTTTCCTTTGCACGAGATAACCAAACAATTGGAAATCGAGTTTGACCCAATCGCCAAATCGCAAGGGCTTGTATTGAAGTTCGTGCACTCTTCCAAATGGGTTAATTCCGATCGCGCATTACTTAGAAGGCTTCTCCAAAACCTGATTTCGAACGCCCTAAAATTTACTCAAACAGGCAAGGTGCTGGTTGGCAGTAGAACCTCCAAAGGTTCGGTTTCTTTGGAAGTCTATGATACTGGCATCGGAATTCCAGAGAAAGAGAAAGAACACATATTTGGAGAGTTCAACCGCCTCAACAACATGCCTGGTCAAGTTCCTGGGCTTGGGCTTGGCCTATCCATCGTGGAGCGAATTGCAACACTCTTGGGCTTAAGTGTTGAACTGAATTCAACCCTCAACAAGGGAACGCATTTTAGAGTTCAACTTGAGCGCGTTGTTGAAAAAAACATTTCTCAAAAACCTGCAAAAAAGTTGAAGAAAAGAAAACTTGGTCAGCTAACGGGCACTGCTGTTTTATGCATTGATAACGAACCTGCCATATTGGAGGGCATGGCTGCATTGCTCGAAGAGTGGGGATGTCAGGTAGCAACGGCGCAGAATTTCGACGAAACGAATTCATATTTGAACGGTGGGTTTGGAGTGCCCGATCTTATTTTGGCAGATTATCATCTTGATACGACAACCGGCATTGAAGTGTATAACACCTTGATATCAAATTTGGATAAGCCCATCCCAGGAATATTGATAACAGCTGACAGAAGCGAAGAAGTGAAACTTTTGGCAGAAAACGCAGGGCTCACCATATTGAACAAACCTGTAAGGCCCGCGGCTCTGCGGGCACTTGTTTCTCAAAACAAACGTCGCCCTATAGCAGCTGAATAATACTTACTATTTTAAGCGCCTGTTTGTATGGCGGGTTGATTGACCGCGATCTTGTTCATCATAATCACAGCCTGTGTTCTGCTATCCACGTTAAGTTTTAAAAGCACTGCCGATACATGCGCCTTAACGGTCGCTTCTGATACGCTTAACTCATAGGCAATTTGTTTGTTTAAAAGGCCTTCAGCAAGCATCGACAAAACACGCGTTTGCTGTGGTGTCAGAGACTGGATTTTTGTTAGCAAATCACTTGAAGCATCATCCATGTCGGCATCAATATCAATATTAGGCGGCGTCCAAACCTCGCCACGCTGAACTGACGTTATGCCTTCAACGATATATTCAACGCCTGATGATTTTGGAATGAACCCGGAAGCGCCAAGCTCAATACATTTGCGAATTGTGACGGAGTCTTCCGTTGCCGAAACCACGATCACCGGAATGTCCTGGAATTCCGAACGAATGGATAGAAGCCCTGAGAAGCCTGTTGTACCCGGCATGCTCAAATCCAAAAGCACCAGTTCTACAGCTTCTGTTTCGCGTAATTGTTGGCGCAAATCATCCAGGTCACCTGCAAGGCGAAAACTGCAATTTGGCATCATGCCTTCTATGGCTTGCTTGATTGCATCACGAAAAAGCGGGTGATCATCCGCTATAATTACAACTGGTATCAAAGTAGTGCCCTCCAAAACACAAACTCAGACTTTGAAGCAAATTGGCTTCAGAGCCTAATAATATGTCATATGCTCAATAACGCAAATCATATGATTACAAAAGTCATAGCTTTATGTTAAAACCAATAAGACTTGCGTATATACAAAAGCCTGAACTCAAATGATTTTTCACAGATTAAAAACAACATTGCGGAACTATTCGCCAAGCCCTGCCAAGCTGGCGTCTGTCATCAGCCTTGCGCTAATCCTTTTGTCTTGGCCACTACCTATCTTTTTCAATGGCATGCAAATGCAGTTTTTTGGCATACCCTTTATTTATTTTTATATCATCCTTGTCAGCCCCCTGCTCATTCTTTTTATAACTAGCTGGGCGGTTAACGTTGCGGACAAGCTTGATAGAAATCAGCTGGAAACAGAAAACGAATAGTCAATACATGCAAAAGCCTCCTTTAAACTCGTCAGCTTCTTTGCTGCTTATGTACACCGTCATTTTTCTATTGTGTATATTATTTGGTGCGCTTTTAAAGCAGATTGGCGTGCCGGGAAAATTTATAAATCTTCTCATGTTTGCACTTGTCGTCGGCGGATATATTTTCTCCGGACTGTTTGGTAAAACCATGTTACTCCCTGTTTTTCAAAACGCAGGGCGCACTGGACGACCCTTTTATACAGGCCAAGCGGTCGCCGCAGGGCTTATTTCAAGCAGTTTGTTTATTTTTCTGGCTGGCGATTTTTATTCAACAGGTACGGATGCGCTTACCATTTTCAGCGGCTTTATTCTTGGGTTGGCACTGATGGCAGTCCTGTTTTCTGCACCCGTAAACCGCTCTCAAAGCCCGACGCTTGCAGGCTTAATTATACCCAATGACGGTTCAAAACTTGGTCGCTTGCTCATACTTGTCATCGTCGTGATAACAGCAATCCTATTGTTGCATGTGCAGCTGTCCACCATCGGGCTTATCAGCAAGATGTTTTTTAACATCTCGCATCAGGTCGCGGTTATCATAACAGCTGTAACAATCGGGTTCTGTATCCTTCTAGGCGGTTTGCAATCCTTATCCATCAGCAGAATGATAGCCTATCCAATTTTAATCATTGCCTTTTTAGCGCCTCTTGTTTGGATTGCTTATCAGATAACAGGCAATCCCCTACCGCAGCTTTCCTTTGGGATTGGTGCACTTCAGGCAATTTCTGAAGTTGATCAAGAGTTACTCAATGCTGGACTTGTTGAACAAAGCGATGTTTTTGATCTTACCCGTGAGGGCTTGAACTATGATGTTTTTAATCATTTTAGCGCCTTGCTATGCATAGCATTTGGTACGGCTGCCATGCCGCATCTTTTGCAGCATATGCGAGTTCTGCCAAAGGCACATAGTGCGCGCAGAACGAGCGTCTGGGCCTTGGGATTTTTACTGATTCTGATTACCGCAATTCCTGCTGTCGCAGCTTTTGTTAAACTTGATATTTATACGTCCCTGCTTGGGCTACAACTTTCGCAATTGGGCCAAGAAGCCAGCTGGTTGTTTGAACTCAATCAAAATGGTGCTTCCATAATTTCCATATGCGGCACCTATGTAACATCAGCTTCGCAGGCACTTGCAGCATGTGGTGTAAGCGGTGAGTATTTTCTTTCCAGCAAAGACATCACCGTAAACCCGGACATGCTTTTGCTATCCAGTGGTGTGTTAAATGAATTACCTGATCTCATGACAACGCTTTTGGCAACGGGCGCGTTGATTGCAATCTGGTCTACGGCTGATGGGCTGATTTTGGTAAGTGCCAATACAATCACTGAAGACGGCTATCGCGCCCTTGTAAGACCAAAATCTCCGACGGGTATTCGTTTGTTCATGTCGAGATTTTTCATAATCGTATTGATTTCGATCTCAACATATTTATCGCTTTCAATCGAGCTTGATGCGCGTTTTGCATTTGCCGCGAGTTTTGCATTGCTAACGGCAGGTCTTTTTCCTGCACTCGTTTGCAGAATATGGCTCAAACAGATTGACCATCGTGATGTGATGATTGCTGTGTTTTTAGGGATCATCCTGACGGCCTCCATGCTCTGGCTGTCATATTATGGAACAGATGTTGTTGCCCTGAACGGCAATGAGATCAATTTTCACCTACTTTTGATTACAGATAAAATACAGCCGCTCAGCATGGGTTTTATCGGCATGCTTGTCTCCTTCATATCGACGTTTGCACTCACAAAAGTGCAGCACATGCGGTCTAAACAGAAAGAACATAACAAGGTAAAATCCGATGTTCCTGCCTAATGCCAGTCTCTATGATGATAAAAACATTCCAGAAGATACAAAAACGCTCAATGCCAAAATCATAGCACTTGCGGAGACAAGCCCTTCCATGTGGGAATTTTCTGCTCCTGCCATCCGACAGGCAAGAGCGGAAGGTAAAAGTATTTTTCCATTGGAAACAAAAGATCCAAACGCAGAAGATTTCTATATCCCAACGAACAACGAAGATTTGAAACTGCGTGCCATACAACCCGATCATGCAAAACCGCGCGGTGTCTTCCTGCATATTCATGGCGGGGGCTGGATGTTGGGCGCATGTGACTTGCAGGATGAACGTTTGAAGCAAATGGCGAATGACACTCGCCTTACCTGCATTTCCGTTGATTATAGACTGGCACCAGAAGCCCCTTACCCTGCAGCCTGTGACGATTGCGAGGCGGCAGCCCTTTGGCTTGCCTCAGAAGGCCATACAAAATTCAATACAGATTTTTTGGCCATTGGCGGCGATAGTGCTGGGGGGCATCTATCGGCAAATGCGCTCATCAGACTGCGCGACAAACACAAATTGAAAGCCTATGACGCAGCCATTTTCATGGCCGGTGCGTTTGATATGCGCGGTACGCCAAGCACAAAAAACTTTCATGAAAAGCTTGTGCTCACGACTTTGGATATACGGAATTTCGCGTCCACATTTCTTCAAAATAACGAAGACAGGATCGACCCTGATGTCTCGCCGCTTTATGCGGATTTAACGGATATGCCGCCAGCGCATTTTAGTGTTGGTACGAAAGATGCGCTTTTGGATGACTCCATATTCATGGCGAACAAATGGGTTCAATCGCAAACTGATACCGAATTAGATATTTATCCCGGTGGATGCCATGTATTTCAATATTTTCCAGACCTTGCACAAAGTCAGGAAAGTCGTAAAAGAATGGCAGAATTTCTAATTCGATTGATGGGATAAGCCTTGGAAAACATGCCGGAATATATCTATAAAATCGCAACTGAAGCACAATGGGACGACGCCCTTGAACAAGGTGTATTTAAAGGCGCGCCGATTGATTTGAGCGATGGGTATATTCATTTCTCTACGGCAAATCAGGCCAGAGAAACAGCTGCAAAACATTTCCATGGTCAGACAAATCTCAAGCTTGTTAAAGTGCCAACCAGTGTTCTTGGTCATGCTTTAAAATGGGAAGTCTCACGTGGTGGCGATTTATTTCCGCACTTATACGCCAAGCTTAAAACAGCTGATGCAGTCAGTGTTCATGATTTGGCAGAGGATGAAACTGGCGGTCATATATTTCCGGAAGAACTCTAATGGGACTTTTTGATCTCGCATCACAACTTGCACGACCAGCGCTTTTTTCATTCTCACCTGAAAAAGCTCATACACTCTCCATCAAGGCATTAAAAACTGGGATGGTACCGGGTGCCAGTTTTGCTCATGATGAGCGATTAAGCGTGCGACTTGCAGGCTTAACATTTCCAAACCCTGTTGGACTTGCCGCAGGCTATGATAAAAATGCGGAAGTGCCAGATGCAGTATTAAAACTCGGATTTGGATTTACGGAAGTTGGTACGATTACACCGCTTGCGCAAGACGGCAATCCAAAGCCACGCATCTTCCGACTGGTTGAAGATGAGGGTGTTATCAATCGTCTTGGGTTTAACAATGAAGGCCATGACGAAGCACTTAAAAGACTTGAAGCTCGCAAACACAATTCGGGCATTTTGGGCGTAAATATAGGGGCCAATAAAACATCTCAGGATTTCGTTGCTGACTACGAGAAAGGCATTGAAAAATTCTTTGGCGTTGCATCCTATTATACCGCCAATATCTCTTCGCCCAATACGCCCGGCCTTCGAAACCTGCAGGCATCAGAAGCTTTGGAAACTTTGCTTAATCGTATTTTTGATAAAGTCGGCGCTTGTGAAAATAAGACACAAAAGACGGTTCCGGTTTTCTTGAAGATTGCGCCTGACCTTACAGAAATTGAGATGGATGACATAGCTGAGGTTGTAAAAAAATCTCACCTAGATGCACTGATTGTTTCCAACACAACGCTTGATCGCGCAGGTCTAAAAGATCAAAAGCAGGCAGGCGAAGCAGGTGGTTTATCCGGCAAGCCTCTGTTTGCCAAATCGACCAAAGTGCTGGCCAACATGCGCCAAAGACTTGGTCCCGACATGCCGTTGATTGGCGTTGGTGGCATCTCAAGTGCAAGTGATGTTATTGCCAAGCTTGAAGCCGGTGCTTCGCTGGTACAGATTTACACAGGCTTGATTTATGAAGGGCCATGTCTGCCAACAAAAATCATGGAAGGCCTCAGCGCGCACCTTGATCAAAACAAGATCGCGCACATCAGCGATATCGTTGGCACAAAAACAGACGATTGGTTGTGAGGAAATAATATGACGGATATCACCATTTGGCATAATGCAAGATGTTCAAAGTCGCGTCAGACGCTGGCGCTTTTGAAGGAAAAAGGCTTTGAGCCTTCCGTGCATGAATATCTGAAAGAGGCACCTGAACGCACGCAAATATTACAAGCGCTTGTTAAGCTTGGTATGGGTGCGCACGATTTAATTCGTACGGGTGAAAGCCTTTATAAGGAGCTCGGCTTTTCCAAAGAAACACCGGACAAGGTTCTGGTTCAGGCCATGCATGAAAATCCGATTTTGATTGAACGGCCAATTGTTTTCGCCAACGACAAAGCTGCAATTGGGCGTCCGCCTGAGCAGGTTTTGGACATTCTTTAGGCTGGGAATGTCTGTCTTACCTTTGGCATGAGTCGGGCCGACAACGTCAGCCCACGGAATATGACAAAGCTGTGTAGCGCCAACCAAAGGCCATGGTTTGCCATATTGTCCTTCACGAGCCACCAAACGCATAAATATCCTATCAAAGACACGACCATCATGATGCTCATGTCACGTGACCAGGTTGCACCGATAAAGATACCATCCATCTGAAACGCCAACATGCCCGAAAGCGGTATGAAGGCGGCCCAAGCCAGATAGATCAGCGCCTCTTGCCTTACTTCCGGGATGGTTGTCAGCAGTGCAATGAGGCTGGGGCCTGCGAGCCAAAAAACAAGTGAACAGACCAAAGCCATGATCGCACTCCAAAGCAAGGTGAGTTTGAAACCGCGCCGGAAACCTTGCTTGTATTTTGCCCCTATTGAACGCCCGACTATCTGCTCCGCGGCAGTTGCCAAACCGTCCAGAAAATATCCCGAGATTAAAAAGAAATGCATCAGGATGGCATTGGCTGCCAATGTCAGATCACCGAAGCCAGCACCTTGTGCAGTAAAATATGCAAAAGCAAAAAGCAGCGTGAAAGAACGCAACATGATATCCGCGTTCAAATTGACCAATCGTGACCATGAAGCCTTATCCATGACACGCGCGCGTGATGGACGAATAGCATGATCGAGTTTCCTCCAGCAGACATAGCAACCCACGAAAAACGCCAATACTTCTCCAATAATCGTTGCAATGGCAACGCCTTGAATGCCCCACTCCAGCGTTAAACCAAGATAAATGCTGAAGAGTATATTCGTACCGTTGAGGAGCACCTGGATGCCAAGTGTTGTATAAGATTTTCCAAGCCCCAGCAGCCAACCCAGAATTACATAATTTCCCAAGGCAAATGGCGCTGAAAGCATGCGAATGATAAAATAGGTCCTAGTAGCCTCAGCCACCGCTTCACTGGGTGCCATGAACCACAAGCCCAGCCAGATGATCAGCGGACTTAATACGATCATCGCAATCCCGCTTAAAACAGCTATTGAAAGCGCGCGAAAAAGTATCGCCTGTTTTTCTTTTTCATCTTCCGCGCCTAGCGCTTGTGATGTCAGGCCGGTTGTTCCGGAGCGCAGAAAATTAAAGGTGGTAAAGATAAGGTCTATGATAATTGCACCGACCGCCAGACCCCCGATTAATGCTTCAACGCCTAACCGCCCCACGACAGCCGTATCCACCAACCCCAACAAGGGCGTGGTGATATAGGCAAGCGTCATGGGAATTGCGAGTTGTAATACCGACTTATGGGTAATCTCAAACCGTTTGGTTTTTGATGTTACCCCTGTTTCGCTCATTTTTTGAAATTAAGAAAACGGATAATCAGGAAGACAGGCACAACGATGCCAGCACCAAGGAGGAAGTATTTGCCTATTTTGCCCAGCGCATCAAAGCCCAAATTATAAATGCTTATGAAGAAATCCCTGATGCCGTACCAGACATCCCAAGGAGTGAAGTTCAGGGCACTCATGATGATGCCGACTACAAATGAAATGATCAGTAACTTTATAATCGTTCGACCAAGGCTGTCGCCTAGAAATGTGGTGAGCTTGTCAGACATGGTTTTCCCCTGATCGTTTATCCTTACCTTAGGTATAGAGCCGAGTGCTGATTTTCAAGAGAAACTATTGAAGGCCAACAGGATCAACCACGCCACGCTTGCAACCAATTGGGAGTTTAGGGGCCAGACGGTTCATTTCTTCAAGAGACGAAGTGGTGTGGGAGAGGGCACTTCCGTAGCTAATTCTTATTTCATTAATCAGGGTTCTCTTGCCATCTCGCTTGCAAGAAATTGTAATACGATTACCCGCACCTTTGCCAAAGCTGCGTTCCATCGCTTTTACAATCTGGGGTGCTGTAATTTCCTTACCAATGTTACTCGCAAATAAATCCCTTAGAGCGGATGCATTGATGAATTTAAGCGCATCCATTGAAATTTCGTAGTAGCGTTGTGGGTTATTCGCCATGCAGGTTCCATGCTTGACCCATTCATGACGATGCAAATTGGAGCGATAACCCGGCATAAATTGCGCGAGTTCTTTTCTGGTGGTTTCTTCTATTTCAAGTTTTGGCAAGTCTTTCCAACGCCCGCGCTTATCGAGTTGCACCATCTTTTTTTCAACGTTGCAATATATATTGCCCCTTGGTTGTGGCCAAAGCCCGTGGAGAGAAAAATTATTCGCATCATAACGGCGCTCATGTTGTGAGCGACATTCAGGCTTATTAGGTTTGCGCTCGCAAAATGCAGGTTGCCAACTTAACGCCAGTACATAACTGTCTGCTCCGCTTTTACTCAACTTTTCTGGCTCTTCACCTTGAGGCCAATAAAGCCAAGCAACCGCCACAACGACGATGGCTAAAAACAGGATATTAAATATTTCTTTTTTCATTCGACCTTCGCCCTTCCCCTCACTACATTACAGGGTGTGAGCACAAATATGAACCTGAATTCAAGTGGTGAGACGCTTCCTTTTCATCTGCCTGCACCATTTGAAAAATGGTTTGCAGGGCATGGATGGCAACCGCGTGCGCATCAGTTGGAGCTTCTATCCAAAACTCAGGCTGGGCTTTCTACACTTTTAATTGCACCAACGGGTGCAGGCAAAACCTTGGCAGGATTTTTACCAACGTTGGTTGAGCTCTCTCAACACAAGAAGAGAAAGCCGGGTGAGAAAAAACGCGGCGTGCATACGCTTTATATTTCACCTCTGAAAGCACTCGCGGTAGACATCAAACGCAATCTTGAAACACCCATTGCAGAGATGGGTTTAAACATTGAGATTGAAACGCGCACAGGCGATACATCAGCATCACGTCGTCAACGACAAAAACTCTCGCCACCGCAGATTA
>CALFBU010000247.1 GCA_937951455.1 uncultured Rhizobiaceae group bacterium | reverse complement strand
CAAGAAGTTAAGACTGCTTTAAATGAAACAGGGCTTTCCATGCTTGGCCTAAACACGGTTCGAGGTAGAGATGGCGAGAACGGCTTGTCTGCATTGGTGGGAAGGGAAGCCGAAGCACGCGCTGCCATTGACCAGGCAATTGAGTATGCAGTTGTGATTGATACAAAGAACATTCATGTGATGGCAGGCTTTGCAAAAGGTCAGGATGCGCATGATACTTTTGTTTCCAACTTGCGATATGCTTGCGATAAAGCAGAAGACCACGGCATCACGATTTTAATCGAGCCTTTGAACCATTACGACGCACCAAAGTATTTTCTTTCCAAGACGGGACAGGCCAAAACAATCATTGAAGAAGTCGGATTTACCAATCTTAAAATGATGTTTGATTGCTATCATGTGCAGTTGATGGAGGGAGATATTTCCAATCGATTGAAGCGTTTGCAGCCGATGATTGGTCATATTCAATTTGCGTCTGTGCCAGACAGGGGCACGCCTGAGCATGGTGAGCTTAACTATGCGGATATTTTCAAGACAATTGCTGACATGGGATATGATGCGCCGTTGGGTGCTGAGTACAAGTCTACAGAGCCAACAGATGAAACCCTTGGCTGGATGAAACTCTTTACCTGATTGTCGTTTTTATGGCATGAGAGCCTCAAAACTTACACTTGAATGAAATTGCTTATGTATCAAGCGAATAAAGATAAAATCTTTGCGGTTGCACCCATGATGGATTGGACGGATCGTCACTGCCGTTTTTTTCACCGTTTGATGAGCAAGCGCGCTTTGCTTTATACAGAAATGGTTGTTGCGGACGCTATTATTCATGGCAATCGTGATTATCTTCTTGAATATAATAACGAAGAGCATCCACTTGCTTTACAGCTTGGGGGCAGCGACCCTGAAAAGCTTGCTCAAGCTGCCAAAATCGCGATTGAATATGGTTATGACGAAATCAATTTGAATGTCGGTTGTCCTTCAGATCGTGTTCAATCCGGAACTTTTGGTGCCTGTTTGATGCGTGAACCTGCACTGGTCGGACGATGTGTTGCCGCTATGAAGGAAGTTGTTTCTGTGCCTGTAACGGTAAAATGCCGTATTGGTGTGGATGAGCAGGATACAAAAATAGCGCTAGATGACTTGTCACGAGAGGTATGGGAGAGGGGGGCTGATGCACTTTGGGTTCATGCGCGCAAAGCCTGGCTTGAGGGTTTAAGCCCCAAGGAAAATCGTGATATTCCACCGCTTGATTATGGACGAGTCCATGATCTGAAAGCGGAAAATATGAGTCAATTCATAGGGATAAATGGTGGCGTTGAAGATTTGATTCAGTCAGGAGAGCATCTTGGTAAATGTGACGGTGTTATGCTTGGACGTGTTGCTTATCACAATCCTTCCATTTTGCGATATGTAGATCAAGAGTTGTTTGGTGATACTGTAGAACCCATTCCATATGCTGATATATTAGATTCTATGTGTGACTATGCAGAGCTACATCTATCCAAGGGTGGTAGTTTAAATCATATCACAAGGCATATGATTGGCTTGTTTCAAGGCATGCCCGGTGCAAGGGCTTATCGCCAAATCTTAAGTACGAAATCCAACAAAAATAATGCTTCACCAGAAGTCTTGTCCGAAGCATATTCAATGGTAAAAGACAATATATCTGCTACGGCATGAATTTTCGCAATGTCGCAAAATTCATAGTATTTCCCGCAATACTTAGTCATGATTACCTGAATTAATCTCAATTGTCTGGAACAGACAGCATGAATGATTTAGTGCAGGAAAAGCAAAAATTAGATTATATAATTTATCTGTGTCCTGATTACCCAATGCTTCCAGTTTCAGGAATTGTTGAAGTATTAAATGCTGCAAATTCGATACTAGGTTTCAAAAAATACAATTGGCATTTTGCTTCGCACGATGGCGACAATGTAAATGCCGCAAATGGTATTTTGACCAATGTTTCATATTCATTACAGGATTTAAGAGGTATAGCAAAAACAATCTCAAGGCCTGAAGCTATTATGATTTGCTCGGGGGTGGATGTTGAAAAACATCAGACCCCACAACTAATGGCCGGATTAAGAGAGTTTTCTCGTGCAGGAATAAAAATAGGCGGCATATCAACAGGCGCGTACCTTTTAGCTGCTGCTAATTTGCTTGATAACAGAAAATGCGTCGTGCATTGGGAAATTTTGCCTCAGTTCCGATTGGATTTTGAACAAGTTTCAGTCAATTCAGAGCTTTACACTACAGACGAACGTTTCTTTACTTGTGCAGGTGGATTGGCCGCGATTGACATGATGTTAGCAATCACATCAAAGCATTATAGCGCAGATGTACAGGAACAAATTTGCAGGCTCTTGATAACTAACGAAGTACGTTTTTCAGACCAACGCCAGCGTCTGCTTAAAGTAGATGAGTATGATCCTAATGGTCGCTTGGCTATCGCTGTCAAAATAATGGAGAGGAATATAAGTAAGCCAGTTTCCATGACGAAAATTGCAGAAATCGTTGGTGTATCAAGACGGCAACTTGAACGGTGGTTTGAAAATGATATCAATGTTTCCCCAGCAAAATATTATGTGGGGCTGAGGCTTGAAGTTGCAGACCACCTTATAAAGAGTACTTCGTTATCAATAAGTGAAGTGCTTGAAAGAGCGGGATTTTCTGACAATTCATATTTCTCAAGTACTTATAAAACGCGCTTTGGTATGACACCGTTAGAACGGCGAAAGTTTTTTAAAAGTATTCAAAACTAGATAGGGTTTATTCTGCCAAAGATGCTAACTCCTTACTGTGAGCTAGACTAGCAATTTGTGTTGATGAAAGTTCAAATTTAACTTTTTCCTCAGTTAGTTCTGCATATTTGCCTTTAATTTTGACAACGCTTTCGCCGTCGTTCAAGCCAACGATGATCTCTGTAACAAATCCTTCTTCATCTAAATATGCATCTTGAATATAGCCTATACGTTCACCATTGCTGGAATATGCTGGCATTCCAAGCCATGTATCGTTTAATTCATGTTCAGCGTATTCGCTTTCTTCGAACTCAAAATATGAAAAACGCTGATCCAGATTGCTGCCCTGAGGTGCATACGATAGCGCTTCCATGCGTGCCTCAGCTTCGTTTGTGTCATTTGCCAAGGCAAAAGAGCCAGATAGGGCCGCTGATAAGAAGAGCGCGAGGCTTGTTTTTTGAACTAGTGTTTTAATATTTCTCATAACACATTCTTTCTATCATATGACTAACACGCTAATTAAATGTGCTAGTTTTGATTATGTTCCGATGCTAGCGCCACTTTGTGTTTGAGAATGTGTCGAAATACACACGTCTTTAAATATGCCGTAATGGTACAGGTTAACCATGTTATTCTTAAAGCTGCTGTGATAACGCGTTCGTGAGTGTCACGATGTTGCCATAATTTAAGCTGGGAACTAATCTCCTTTAAATAGGTTGTGGATTTAACAGTTACGAATATTACGGAGTAGGTGACACATGTTGAATAGACGTAGTTTTTTATCAGGCTTAACAGCTTTGACAGCTTTTGCAGGTTTGCCTGTTGGGGGAGCGCTTGCGCATCATGGCAAAGCAAAGAAATTCAAGGTAAATCCAAAATACTTGCCACAAACTGTGCGCTACAAGAACAGATATAAACGTGGAACCATCATTGTTGATGCTAGAAGTCGTTACCTTTATTTGGTTGAAAGCAAAACCAAAGCGCGCCGATATGGTGTTGGCGTGGGTAAACAGGCACTTGCCTGGTCAGGTACTGCCAAAATCAAACGCAAGGCAAAATGGCCTAGCTGGACACCCACACAAAACATGATCAGACGCGAACCTGAAAAATATGCAAAATATGCAGGCGGTGTTCCAGGTGGCCCTAACAATCCTTTGGGCTCTCGTGCGCTTTATCTCTATAAAGGCAACCGCGATACTTATTACCGCATTCACGGCACAACAGCTCCTTGGACAATCGGGACTGCTTCTTCAAATGGATGTATTCGCATGATCAATGATCACGTAGCAGACCTATATGAGCGTGTCCCTATCGGCGCTACAGTCGTCGTTCTTTAAAGGCAAATAGTTTGTAAGTGTAAGCCTGTCACGGGAACCTGTGGCAGGTTATTTTTGTTTGCTTGACGAAAAGTCTCGCGCCAATCATAAGCTGGTCTAGAAACATATGGAAATTGACCTTGCAAGCTTTACCACCCTTAAATGAACTTTTACCTTTCGTAGGCGCTCTGCTGGTTGCTGGCGGCATTGCAGGTGTTTTGGCAGGTTTGTTTGGTATCGGCGGTGGTGCAGTTCTTGTGCCGGTCTTTTATTCCATGCTGGGTTTTCTGGGTGTAGATGAAGCAATTCGCATGCATTTGTCAGTTGGAACTTCGTTAGCCATCATTGTACCCACTTCATTACGCTCATTTATGGGGCACAAGGCCAAGGGTGCTGTGGATATGGATTTACTCAAATCTTTTATTTTTTCGGTGCCACTGGGTGTTTTGCTGGCAACGTTATTAGTTGCGGGGCTGTCGAGTGGTGTACTTCGTGCAATATTTGCTTTGTGCGCACTTGTTATAGCACTTAAACTCCTGTTTGGACGCGAGGACTGGAAATTGGCAAGCGATGTCCCGCGTGGCATTGGAAAACACGTGGCAGGTTCAGTAATAGGCTTCTTCTCAACATTTATGGGAATTGGTGGCGGTGTGTTTAATAACACTTACATGGCG
>CALFBU010000246.1 GCA_937951455.1 uncultured Rhizobiaceae group bacterium | reverse complement strand
TGTGCCCTGCGTTTAATGCCAGCTTCTTCAAGACGCTTTAGTTCTGCCTTGCGAGATTTGTGCTGGGCGATAATGAAAATCGTCATGCCCAAGATTGCGATGGTGCTGATAATATATGAGGGAATGATAAAGCTTGCGTGTTCGCCAAACATTATGAACCTCCTCCAGATTTGCGCTCTCTTGCAGCTTGCATTTTCATGGTGCGAATACGACGTGCCAGAATTTCATTTCGCATGGACATCATATGAAGCGTAAAGAAAATCGCCATATAGGCTAGTGCCATTACGAGGAGTGGATAAAGAAATTCGGGTGCCATGGCGGGCCTGTCAAAGCGTGAAACGCTGGCAGGCTGGTGTAGGGTATTCCACCAATCCACCGACCACTTGATGATGGGCAATAAGGGTGCGCCAGTTAATGTCATGACTGCCAGTGGAAGAGCGGCCTCTGAGGGTTCGTCAAAGGCTTTTGCCAGCGCGATCAAGCCAAGATAGATGATGAGTAGTACGAGGACGGATGTCATTCGCGCGTCCCATTCCCACCAGGTTCCCCACATTGGCTTGCCCCAGAGCGATCCAGTAGCCAAAGCCAGAACGGTGAACATTGCGCCAAGAGGTGCTGCTGATCTAAGTGATACATCGGCAAGCGGGTGACGCCATACGATGGTGCCGATGGCGGAAACGCACATGACGGAGTAAGTCATCATGGAAAGCCATGCTGCAGGCACATGAATAAACATGATGAGAACCGTATAACCCTGCTGATAATCTTCAGGCGCGTTAAATGACATCCAAAGACCAATTGTCAAAAGAATAAAGGTCACTACCGCAAAGACAGGGATTGCCTTGTTCGCAAAGGCATTAAATCGCGTAGGGTTTGCGAAGGCCCAGATGGATGGTTTGATGGTTTCAGTGCTCATTTTATATATTTAGGCTTTCAAATTTTCTGAAATCAGTCGGCAGAATGCCGCAGCATGATACTTGCCGCAAGAGGACCTAGCACAGATGTGAACAATGTTATGGCGCATACAAATAAAAATGGTGCAGTAAAAGGGGCGGGGTCTTCCAATGCGCCCGTGATAGCCGCAACGCCAAAGATTAGAATCGGAATAACGAGTGGTAAAACCAGTATTGAGATCAACATGCCCCCGCGTGGCAATTTTACAGATACTGCTGCACCCACTGCGCCGATGAATGAAATTGCTGGTGTGCCCGCCAAAAGCGTTATCATGGTTGCCCCAATGCCAAGCGGTGACAGATTGAGCATGATCCCGAATAAGGGTGTTGCCAACACCAGCGGTAAGCCGGTCATCAACCAATGGGCAAAAGCTTTAATAAAAATCGTAATGGAAAGCGGATGGGATTGCATGACAAGTAAATCAAGCGAGCCATCTTCACGCTCTTGGGCAAATAATTTATCCAAACCCAGAAGGCTTGCGAGTAATGCACCAATCCAAAGAATGGCGGGGGCAAGGTGAGATAGGAGCTTTGTGTCCGGCCCAACTGCAAACGGAAAAACACTCACGACGGCTAGAAAAAACAACACGCCTGTCAAAGTGCCACCACCGGCGCGGATGCTGAGTAAGACTTCACGTTTCAGAAGGGCAAACATTTACCCTCCAATCTCAAGCGTTTTCTCGGTTTCAATCCCAAGCGGCAAATGCGTTGCAGCGATCAGTATGCCGCCGCCTTCGCAAAATGCATGACAAAGGCCGGTAAACATTCTTACTGATTGTGCATCCAGTCCTGCGGTGGGTTCATCGACAATCCATACAGGACGGTCCGATACGAGAAGCCTTGCGATAGATACGCGGCGCTTCATGCCCGCGGACAAGTAACTGAAGGGGAGATCAATCGTATGCGCCAAATCCACTTCGTCCAAAGCTTCTTCAATGGTGAGATCAGGGTCGCCGCAAAATTTTTGCCAAAAGTCGAGGTTCTCGCGCACGGTAAGTGATGGCTTCATGCCGTTTTGATGGCCGAGATAATGACAATACTCTCGGATTTCGCCTTCAAATTGCTTGCCTTTTTCGTCCAGCAGTTTGATCGAGCCTGTGTTTAGAGGCATTAGGCCTGCTATGCCGCGGAGCGTGGTGGATTTGCCCGAACCGTTTTCGCCTGTAACAATCAGGGCCTCACCAGAGGATAGCTCAAACGATATATCCGAGACGATCTCCTGCGTAGCGCGATGAATGGACAAATTTTCTACAATCAATTTCATGGACACCTTCTAACGCTAAACTTTCGTCACGAAAAGCCATGATTTCTTAATAACAATAAAGACATCTACGCTTTGCACCCTTTGGCCTATTCACAAGTTGGATATTTGCATCTATAAACCGCCCATGAGAGCGGCGCATTTCAGGATGCTGCCCTTATTTAGATATTCGCAAACTTCAAGAAAGATGCTTCATGTTGGACTCCCTCGACAGTTTCAAATGTAAATCAACCATGACCGTGAACGGCAAGGAATTTACATATTACTCCCTCGCTAAAGCAGAAGAAAATGGCCTTGCAGGCATTTCAAAACTGCCTTTTTCCCTAAAAGTACTGCTTGAGAACCTTCTTCGTTTTGAAGATGGTCGCTCGGTTACCAAGGAAAACATTGCAGCGGTTGCTGATTGGTTGAACACAAAAGGGTCCGCTGAAACTGAAATCGCTTATCGCCCTGCGCGCGTTTTGATGCAGGACTTTACCGGTGTTCCAGCGGTTGTTGATTTGGCTGCGATGCGTGATGCCACGAAAAACCTAGGTGGTGATACAGCTGCGATTAACCCGCAAGTGCCTTGTGATCTTGTGATTGACCACTCTGTGATGGTTGACTTTTTTGCCAATGAAAAAGCCTTCACCATGAACGTGGACCGTGAATATGAACGTAATGGCGAGCGCTACACCTTCCTAAAGTGGGGTCAGGAAGCGTTTGAAAACTTCCGTGTTGTTCCTCCGGGTACTGGTATTTGTCACCAGGTAAACCTTGAAAACCTTGCTCAAACAGTTTGGACAAAAGAAATTGATGGCACAACGGTTGCATACCCTGATACGCTCGTGGGTACAGACTCACACACAACCATGGTAAACGGTCTTTCCGTTTTGGGTTGGGGCGTTGGCGGTATCGAAGCTGAAGCCGCGATGTTGGGTCAGCCGATTACCATGCTTGTTCCGGAAGTGATCGGCTTTGAGCTAACAGGTGAAATGACAGAAGGTACAACGGCAACGGATTTGGTTCTTACCGTTGTAGAAATGCTTCGTCAAAAAGGTGTTGTTGGCAAGTTTGTTGAGTTTTATGGCTCGGGCCTTTCAAGTCTCTCACTGGAAGATCAGGCAACCATTGCAAACATGGCACCTGAATATGGCGCGACTTGTGGTTTCTTCCCGGTCGATGTTGATTCACTGAAATACCTTAAAGACACAGGCCGTGAGCCAGACCGTGTAGCACTTGTTGAAGCTTATGCAAAAGAGCAAGGCATGTGGCGTGACGATGATACGCCAAATCCAGTATTTTCTTCGACGCTTTCGCTCAACATGGGTGATGTTGTTCCGTCGCTTTCAGGACCAAAGCGTCCGCAAGACCGCGTTTCACTTGCTGGTGCGGATGTTGCTTTTGCAGAAGCTGCCAAAGCCATCAAGTCTGGCAAGATTGCTGGCAAGGGTGATGAAAAGCGTTACCCTGTTGAAGGTTCAAACTACAGCATTGATGATGGTGACGTGGTTATCGCGGCGATTACTTCTTGTACGAATACATCCAACCCATCCGTGATGATCGGTGCGGGACTTCTTGCACGTAACGCACTTGCAAAAGGATTGAGCGTCAAGCCTTGGGTGAAGACGTCGCTCGCGCCTGGTTCTCAAATTGTGACGGATTATCTTGAAAAAGCAAACTTGCAAGATGATCTGGATGCGATGGGCTTTAACCTTGTGGGGTATGGCTGTACGACATGTATTGGTAACTCTGGCCCACTGCCTGAGCCGATTTCCAAGGCAATTAATGATAATGATGTGCTGGCTTGTTCAGTGCTTTCCGGCAACCGAAACTTTGAAGGCCGCGTAAGCCCTGATTGTCGTGCCAACTACCTGGCTTCACCGCCATTGGTCGTTGCTTATGCAATCGCCGGTTCAATGCACATTGACATTACCAAAGAGCCATTGGGGCAAGACCAGGACGGCAATGATGTCTTCTTAAAGGATATTTGGCCTTCAACAAAGGAAATTGCGGATCTTATTCGTACTTCCATCAATGAAGACATGTTCCACACACGCTACGGCAATGCCTTCAAAGGCGATGCTGGTTGGCAGGAAATTGAAGTATCTGGTGGCGAGACATACAATTGGTCGGAAGAGTCTACCTACGTTCAAAACCCTCCATACTTTGAAGGTATGACCATGGAGCCTGATGCGATTGAAGACATCAAGGATGCGCGCATCTTGGGTCTATTCGCAGATTCGATTACAACAGACCATATCTCTCCGGCGGGTTCTTTCAAGGCTGACACCCCTGCGGGTGGCTATTTGACAGACCGTCAGGTGCGCCCGATTGACTTTAACTCATATGGTTCTCGCCGTGGTAACCACGAAATTATGATGCGTGGTACATTTGCCAACATTCGTATCAAGAACCAAATGTTGAACGACGTTGAAGGTGGCTTCTCCAAGCATTACCCATCAGGCGATCAAGCGCCAATGTATGATGTGGCCATGCGTTACAAGGAAGAAGGCACACCGTTGGTCATCTTTGCGGGCAAGGAATACGGTACAGGTTCATCGCGTGACTGGGCAGCCAAGGGTACACGCCTCTTGGGTGTTAAAGCCGTTGTTACAGAAAGCTTCGAGCGCATTCACCGGTCCAACCTGATTGGTATGGGCGTTCTGCCACTTGTATTTACCAATGGTGATACTTGGGAAAGCCTTGGCATGAAGGGTGATGAACAGGTTTCGATTTCCGGTCTTACAGACTTGACGCCTCGTCAGACCCTAACGGCTGATATTACATTCGGCGATGGCTCGAAAAAATCAATTGAGCTGTTGGTTCGTGTTGATACCGAAGATGAGCTTGATTACTACAAAGCAGGTGGAATTTTGCATTATGTATTGCGCAACCTAAATCGCGCTGCATAACGTTTAGTTTATTATAAACCTTCAAAAGCCGCTTTTTCGATGGAAAAGGCGGCTTTTTTCGTGCTGGTTCACTCAAGTTTTGTAATTTCACTGAGTTGTGAGTCGCAATTGAGGCAGAAGTTTAATACACCATAACGAGTAGCAGATCATTCCTGTGACGCCGAGGGGCTGGCTGGGAATTCACGGAGTAAAATTTTTGCGTAAGTTATTTATTTCACTAATGTATGGCGCTTCTTGTGTTGCTGTCTCATCGACGGTTGCAGTTGCGGCAGAAATTACCCAGCCGAAAGCAGTTGTTGAACTGTTTACCAGTCAGGGCTGTCATTCATGTCCTCCTGCTGACAAGGTAATTGGTGAGTATTCAAAAAGCCCTGATGTTCTGGGTCTTAGCTGGCATGTTGATTATTGGGATTATCTTGGCTGGAAAGATGTTTTCGCTAAAAAAAGCAATACGCAACGTCAATACGCTTACGCGCGTTCCTTGAAAGAAAGTCAGGTCTATACACCTCAGGCGATTATCAATGGCAGAACGCATGCGGTCGGCTCTCGCAAAGGCGACATTAAAAAAGTGATCAGCACATTTGAAAAATCGAACCGCGGTATGATCGTGCCCATTACGGCAACCATGACGAATACAAGCATCAAGATTGCTATTGAAAACAGTGCGGATGCGGCCGACGCAACGCTTTACATGGTGTTCTTCAACAAAGAGCATAAAGTAAAAATCAAGCGTGGTGAAAATGGTGGTAAAACGCTCACCTATCATAATGTTGTACATGATTCACAAGCATTGGGCATGGTGAAAGCCAATGGTTTGGAGATGGAATTTCCAATGGCAGAAATGAAGCGCCATGGTTATGACGGATGCGCCCTGATTTTACAGAGAAACGATTCCGCCGGTAATCCATCTGCAATTGTAGGTGCAACCGTTATTACCGATCTTTAGTAGCAATGTTCATTGGTACGCAAAAAAAGACCGACTTACTATTTACTAGAATGTCGGTCGAATAAGTTTGGGGATTTTAGAGCGTTGCGTCTCAGTGTGGTCCAGTTTAATGACGTCCGGGGGCTGGGGGGGCTGAAAACCGGTAGGTCTTCAAACCGGACCGTCTGAGGCAACGTCTTAAACTTGCAATGTAATCAAGGTCATAACTTGAAGAGATTCAGGCAACAATGTGGTTTTTTGGCATGTAAACATTCGTTTATATCAAAAATTGAGACTTTTTATCTCGTAATAACTCATTTGTAAAAATAGGCTAATATAGCTTGCAAAACCATGTTTTGAGTTTCATGATTACCATATGACTATGCAGAATAATATCGTTTCCCTCCAATCATCCCAAAAACCCAAGCCCGTCGAAATGGTTTCGTTTAACCGTCACGACATTGATACTCTCATGCAGTTTTATAGTAAGCGTGTTGGGACTGGTGAGTGGCGCGATTATGCGATGGACATGCTAAAGGATCGCGCGATCTTCTCTGTATTTAAACGTGCAAGTGAAGTGCCGATTTATACCGTTCACAAAACACCTAAGCTTGCCAACAAGCAAGGTGAATGGTCACTGCTCAATGCCAATGGTCTTGTCCTGAAGCGGGGAAGGGATTTGAGGCAGGTCTTGAAAGTGCTTGATAAAAAGCCAAAGCTCGTGTCGCTTTAATTTTTAAATAAAGTCCCAGGATATTCGCTTTCTATCGGTTGATTTTCATCTGATAACCCCAATGGTTTTTGCATATGAACAACATCAAGCCATTGCTCTTTTTTATAGCCGACGCTTTTAAGTTTTCCCATCACTTCAAATCCACATTTTTCATGAAGTTTTATCGAGCCTTGATTATTACTATCTCCAATAACTGCCACCATCTGACGAAACCCAAGATCGGTACAGTCTTTGATTAACCGAGTTAACAACCTCCTCCCTACACCTTTTCCCTGTTTATCACGCCTCACATAAACTGAGTCTTCTACTGTCCATCGATATCCTGGTCGCGGGCGATGTGAGGATGCATGTGCAAAACCTATGACTTCATTGTTTAATTCAGCTACAAAGCAGGGATAGCCGCTTTCAAGTAAACCTTGAAATTTGCTCAGCATTTCCTGCTCATTCATAGGCGTTAAAGCAAAGCTTCCCAACCCTTCTAAAACAGCGTCTTTCTGGATTGTTGTAATAATTGAAATATCAGTGTTTGTGTATTTGCGGATCTTTATCTGCATTTTCATTACCTAATAAAAAACGGCGCCCCAGACGGGACGCCGTTATAAAAGCTTATTTTAACTTGTTTGAGAAGCTTACTCTTGGCTCATAAAGCCCAGTAGCTGCAGGATGTTTACGAACATGCTTACGAAGCTTCCGTACAACATGAATGCGCCGAAGATTGACTTGCGGCTGGCAACACCTACTGCGTCACCTGCAGAGTACATGTTTTTAATGATTTGTGTTTCCCATGCAGTAATTGCTGCAACAAGAAGTACAAATGCTGCACTTACGAACATTGAGAAGCCGATGCTACCAACAAAGAAGATGTTGACGAGTGCGGCTACAAAGACACCGATAAGTGCCATTGCTGCGAACTGGCCAATACCTGAAAGGTTCTTCTTGGTTGTGTAACCAAGGATGCTCATGCCACCGAACATGACTGCGGTAATACCAAAGGCTTGATATACAAGCTGCGGTTGGATGTTGAGGTATAGACCCACGATCGGTGTAATCGCTGCTGCCCAAAGTGCCGCATACAGTGCAAATGCACCATGCGCCATTGCCGGGCTGCGTGAATTCATAATGAAGTTAGGGCCAAACCAACCTACCGCTATCATGCCGATCAGGAATACCCAGCGCATGCTGTAAACTGTTTCCAGCGCAGCTTGGTTGCTCGATATAGCAAGTACTGCAATTGCAGTACCGGCGATACCAAGCGCCATGTAGTTATAGACACCAAGCATATAGGAGCGCAGACCAGCGTCGTATTCGACACCAGCGCGACCGATTGTTTGGTCCATTTGATTTTGTCTAAAGTCAGCCATTTTTAATTTCTCTCCTGAAAAATATGACGAAAACTATCCCCTCGGATATATCCTGTAATATGAGTACTAATTGTGACGTTCACAAGACCTATACTTGCGTCAAAGTGACAAAAAAGCAAGATTCTTGACTTTTTTGGTTAACTTTTAGAGCTCACGCAGGATTGGAGCAGCCTTTTGACCTAATATTCTCCAGGTTCCTATCAACCCCAATATAATAGTGAAACCAAGTGCTGCCAATACTGTGCCACCCGCTACGCCCGGCAGTAATACGAATTGGAATTTCATAATGACGGATATCACAAAGTAGGCGGCTAAACTGCCTGAGAGGATTGCAAAGATTGCCGTCGCCAAGCCTAGAAGCGCATATTCCATGACCAGCATTTTGATGAGGGTCGGTCTGGTTGCCCCCAAGGTTTTCAACACAACGGCATCATGAACACGTTCGCGATTACCAGCTGCCAGTGCCCCAGCCAAAACCAGAATGGAAGAAATAAGCGCAATTGAAGCCGCGGCGCGAATAGCCGTTGAAAGCTGACTGATCAGCGTGTTGACGGTTGTTAAAACATCGCGAATACGAACGGCGGTCACGGCCGGATATTCTTTTGAAAGTCGTTTCAAAAGTCGCCCGTCAAAGCCGTCCTCAACCTCGCCACCGGATGTTAGTGTTGAAAGATAAGAATGCGGCGCGCCTGCAAATGTATTGGGTGAGAAGACAAAGACGAAATTAATGCCCAGCGTTTCCCATTGCACGTCTCTGAAATTTGCGACTTCTGCGGAGATGTTACGACCCAAAACATTGACGGTGATTTGGTCTCCGATTGAAAGGCCAAGTTCTCCTGCTTCTTCTTCAGCAACCGAAACAAGAGGCTTGCCAGAATAATCCTCCGGCCACCATTCGCCTTCTGAGAGCGTGGAATTTTCAGGCGTGCGTTTGGCGTAAGTGATGCCTCTGTCGCCGTTTAGTACCCATGCACCACTTGGCGCTACGGGATAGTTTTCAGCATCAATGCCTCGAAGCGATACAATCCGGCCTCGCAACATGGGTACGGCGATGGTTTTTCCGTTTGGTGCCATTTCTTCGACGGTTGTACGGAATGCATCGATTTCGTTGTTTTGGATATCAACGAAGAAAAAGTCTGGCGCATCTTTTGGGATGTTGTTTGATATCTGGCTGCGTAAGTTTCCATCGATGGTTGCGAGTGCTACCAATAATGCGAGACCAAGACCAAGCGATAGAATAATCGAAGATGTTAGTGAGCCTGGACGATGAATGTTTGCGACCGCCATACGTAGGGAAGGCGAGCGTGAGGAAGGCGCTTTTTTTGCTATGTATTGAATAAGCAGTGATACGCCTTGTAGCAATATAAACGAGCAGGCGATTGCGCCGGTAAATACAATTGCGATGAAGCGGCTTTGTGAGAAATAAATTGCAAAGCTTATCAGTGCAACAACGCAAAGTGTCAAAACCAGAATGTAAGAAAGGCGTGGCAGTTTGCGTCTTTGGCCATAAGAGCTTGCGCGGAATAAATCCGTTGGCTGCACGTCACGCGATAGCGCTAACGGCCAGATTGCAAAAATAAGTGCGGTTAAAAATCCGTAGACAATGCCCGGTAACAAGGCGAGGGGGTAAAACAATGCACCATCGGAAATGGGTAAAATTTCACCCATGAAATATCTGGCCAGATAAGGCATGGCGATGCCGAGCAAAAGCCCCAGGAAAATACCGATGCCTGCCATGAATAAAATCTGCAAAAGATAAAGCTTGAACACAAATTGTCCCGGTGCGCCGAGACTTTTAAGTGTGGCGACGACTGGGCGCTTGGTTTCGAGATAGGCGCGTGTGGCATTGGCAACGCCGACGCCGCCAACAATCAGTGAGGTAAGACCAACAAGTGTGAGAAACTCTGTAAACCTTTGGATGCTTCTTGAAAGTGCGGGGGCTGCATTTTTTTGAGAACGTATGCGCCAGCCAGCATCGGGGAATTGGGAATTGGCTTCTTCAATCACACTTTCAAGATTGCCTGACGAAGGGTCGTTGAGCTTGACGCGGTAGTGATAGCGCAGGAGGGAACCCGGCTGGATCAGACCAGTACGCTGCATGCCTTCCAGAGACATCAGCAATTTGGGGCCAAACCCTATGTTGAGCCCAAGTTTGTCAGGCTCATTTAAAATGACATCTTTCAGGGTAAATTGCGCAGAGCCTATCTCAAGACTGTCGCCAAGTTGGACGCCTAGCCTTTCCAGCACCAGCGGTTCAACCAGAATTTCATTTTCTGCTAGATCTGTATTTTGGTTTTCCTGCAGTTCGAAATCCCCGTACAAAGGGTACGCATTATCAATGGCTTTTAATTCTACCAGCGTTTGTTCTTCTGCAACGGTATTGCGCGCCATGGCTCGCATGGTGATGATGTTGCTAACCTCGCCCTTGGATTTTAAAAACTCCATTTGTTCCGCATTGGTTTCGCGCTGAACAAGGGAGAAAGAAAGATCGCCACCAAGGATGGTTTGGCTTTCAGAGGCAATGCCTTGTGTAATTGAGTTGGCAACCGAATTAACGCCGCTGATCGCAGCAACACCCAAGGCGATACAGCCAAGGAAAATATAAAAGCCGCGAAGTCCTGCACGCAGTTCGCGCATGGCAAACCGAATGGCTAATGCGAGACCCGGGATGAAAGATTGTTTGTTAGCGAGTTCAGGCATTTTTGTCTTCAATCACACCGGAGCGAACGGGAATGGTTCTGTCACATTGTTTTGCAAGGCCGACATCATGGGTAACCAGTACGAGCGTTAAACCCTTGTCGCGCTGACGTTCAAACAAGAGGTTGGCAACCTGTACGCCGGTTTCACCATCAAGATTGCCTGTTGGTTCATCAGCAATAAGAACCGTTGGTTCTGGCGCAAGCGCACGCGCTAACGCTACACGCTGTTGTTCGCCGCCTGAAAGTTGGCCCGGATAGTGGTTGAGGCGGTGCCCTAATCCAACGGCTTTTAGTTCCGCTTCGGCTTTTTGCATGGCGTTCGGGTCGCCTGAGAGTTCCAGTGGGACAGCAACATTTTCAATTGCAGTCATATTCGGTATCAAGTGAAAGGATTGAAAAACTATGCCAACATGTTTGCCACGGAAGGCTGCCAATTTATCTTCGTTTAGTCTTGTGATGTCGGTGCCGTTAATAACGATGCGTCCGTCATCAACACGTTCCAAACCTGCGATCACCATCAGCAAGGTAGATTTGCCTGAGCCTGATGGGCCTACAATGCCGGCGGATGTTCCTTTTTGTATTTCAAGGTCAATGCCCTTGAGTACATGGACGCGGGAAGCATCTTCACCCAGTGTCAGTTGAAGGTTTTCAAGAAAGATTGCGGATGTTGTTTGGTTTACGTCTTGTTTCACGGCGGTTCAGTGTCCAAGTATAAAAGATGATTGCATCTATATGGGATGAACTTTGAGAAATGAAACCACTTTTTTATTACATTTTGGCAAGCTTTGCTTTTGTGCTGACATCCATTGTGCCTGCACAAGCCAATTTAAACGCTTGTGAAGACAAGCAGCTTGTCGTTTTTGGCGACAGTCTTGTTGCAGGATATGGCCTTGATCCAGGTGCTGCTTATCCTGAACAACTGAATAAAAGACTTCAAGAAAAAGGCATCAAACTTGAGGTTATAAATGCGGGTGTTTCAGGTGATACAACTTCAAGTGGGCTTGCGCGTCTGGATTGGTCGGTGGGTGACAATGCTGATGCTGTCATTCTTGAACTGGGCGCAAATGATGCGCTACGCGGTATTTCGCCAGACGTGACGGAAAAAAATCTTGATGCGATGATTACGAGTTTAAAGGCCAAAGACGTTGAAGTGCTTTTGGCTGGCATGATGGCGCCGCCCAATATGGGACCTTCCTATGGTGAAGCCTTTAATTCAATCTATGCAAGGTTGGCTGAAAAACATGACATCGCAATTTATCCGTTTTTTCTCGATGGTGTGGTAGCTGATGCGAAGTTTAACCAGCCAGATGGCATTCACCCGACGAAGGAAGGCATTGCCGTGATCGTTGAAAAATCCATGCCAGCAGTCATGAAGTTACTTGAAGAAACCTGCTCATAAGGAATTGAAAAATGGCAAGACCTGAGAAACTAAACCCGGATGGTGTAAAAACACATATGAATGAGCTGGATGGCTGGAGCATGATTGAGGGGCGTGAAGCGATCCACAAAACCTTCACGTTTAAAAACTTCGTTCAGGCTTTTGGCTTCATGACCCAGTCAGCGATTATAGCTGAGAAACTCGATCATCACCCTGAGTGGTCGAATGTTTATAAAACGGTTGAAGTAACGCTTGCGACACATGATGTTGACGGTTTGACCGAGCTTGATTTCAAACTTGCTAAAGCCATGGATAAAATCGCTTAAGCGCTGATTTATTAGCCAAGGAGAGGAATATGAAAAAAGCGGAAATTGATGAAATTCTATCTTCTGATGATGCACATAAAAATACGGAAAACGAACAAACCATAAGAGATAAGTTCTGGCTCAAGTTTAGGGAAACCGCAAACCGCATTCCTTTTTCTGAAGACGTTGCAGCGGCTTACTATTGCGCCCTTGATCCCCAAACGCCAAATAAAGTGCGCGGTATATTGTTGGCAGCCTTGGCCTATTTCATCATGCCTTTGGACACGATTCCTGATTTTCTCGTTGGGTTTGGTTTGACCGATGATTTGACAGTTTTGACTGTGGCGTTTACGGCGATTAGCGGAAATATCACCGATGCACACCGCGCTGCTGCCAAAAAGGCGCTCGAAGCAGACACCGCAGCGCAATAGCTATTTTTCAAACAGATATAGACTTATGGGGTTTGATTCCGTAAATCCTCATCTAGCAATTCAATCATAAAAAGATTTTATCATGCGTGGATATTTTGGTATCGGGGTTGAGGGAATTTCCAAGCCTCTAAATTTTGGTAATCTTGCCCGTTCAGGCCACGGCTTTGGCGCGAGCTTTATTTTTACCGTTGCGCCAACGCAAGCGATCGGCAAGCCAGGGTCTGATACGACAAAGTCGCGCGATCACCTGCCTTGGTACTCTTATGATTCGGTTGAAGAAATGCGCTTGCCGGACGATTGTCGTTTGGTTGGCGTAGAACTGACGCCAGATGCGATTGAGCTTCCAAGTTTCAGGCATCCGCCAAAAGCGGCTTACGTGCTTGGGCCAGAAGGCGGCTCACTTTCACCAGCTATGATTGAGAAATGTGAATTTACGGTCAAAATCCCGATGAACTTTTGCATCAATGTTGCCATGGCTGGCGCAATTGTGATGTATGATCGGATGCATTCTCTGGGTCGTTTTGCTGAACGTCCAATCGCGGCAGGTGGGCCAAAAGAGCTGTTACGTCCGCATGTTCATGGTAAAAAGCTGTATTCAGGTGCTCAAAGACTGCCATAGGCAAATCAAATATTTTGTAATATTTCTTGAGAATATTCACAAAAGGTCAGATTCCTGCCTTGATTTTGAGCAATGATTTTTCATGGCTTGGTTAATTGGGTTGATTTTCAAGATATGAATAAAAATCTTTGAGTTTTCTCTATTTTGTTCATGGTTTGCTAACCAATCTTAATGCATTTTAAACCTGAATAACTGAACATAGCTACGACATTGCTTCGCATGAGTGGCTTCAGCAATATATGGTAACAGGACTGGTATAAGAGAATGAATGTGAAAAAAATTCTGGGATTAGCTTTTGCAGGCGTATTGATCAGCACATCCCTTCCAATTTACGCACAGGCACAAGCGCCAACTCGCATCAAGCAACACAATGCATGGGGTGCTTATACGCACACCACAGGCAATGGTAAAATTTGTTATGTGCTTTCTATTCCAACAGAGAAAAAACCAGCTGACCGCGATCATGGCGATGTCTTCTTCATGCTGGCAAAACATCCTGGTCAAAGCACAACCTTCGAGCCACAGTTTACGGTTGGCTACCCGTTTAAGGATGGTTCAAAAGTAACCCTTACGATTGATGGCAAGAACTTCTCCATGTTTACCAAAGGCGGTAATGCATGGATGGAAAATCCTGCTGAAGAGCCAACGGTAGTCGCGGCCATGCAGGCGGGACGCGCGATGTCCGTTTCAGGTCAATCACGTCGTGGTACGGTAACCAGCTATGCGTATTCGCTATCCGGCGTTACGGCTTCTCTTAGAGAGATTAATAGCTGCGGCTAAGGCTGTCTCAGTATTCAAAAATTTAAAAAGCACGGGTGATTTAATTATCACTCCGTGCTAAATGCATTTCATGGCCGTATCACTAGACCTCACCGATGAAGAAACACGTAAAAGCGTGGATGCGCTTAAACCTGTGTCTTTGCAAAAACCATCCCTTATTGGCATGAGCCGTGAGGCGATGGGCGATGTCTTGCGCGAGGCTGGTATTGCAGACAAGCAAATCAAGATGCGGGTAAGCCAAATCTGGCATTGGCTTTACGTACGCGGGATTTCCGATTTTGGCGATATGAAAAACCTGTCGAAGGATTTTCGCGCGCTGTTAGAAGAAAAATTTGATATTGCGCGACCCAAGATTGTTGAAGAGCAAATCTCCAATGACGGCACGCGCAAATGGTTGATGCAGTTTCCTTCAGGCGGTGCGGGTAAGCCCGTTGAAGTGGAGACGGTTTACATTCCGGAAGAAGGGCGTGGCACGCTTTGTATTTCTTCTCAGGTTGGCTGTACGCTCACTTGTACGTTTTGCCATACGGGTACGCAAAAGCTGGTTCGTAATTTAACCGCAGGTGAAATTCTGGCGCAGCTTTTGGTGGCTCGTGATCGCTTGGGTGATTTCCCGCATGCAGATACGCCGCAAGGTGCGATTGTGCCGAATGAAGGGCGTAAGGTTTCTAATATTGTGATGATGGGGATGGGCGAACCGCTCTATAATTTTGATCACGTAAAGGAGGCCTTGTTGATTGCGATTGATGGCGATGGACTTTCCCTGTCGAGACGCCGTGTTACACTTTCAACCTCCGGTGTTGTGCCGAACATTACGCGTACAGGTGAAGAAATCGGTGTGATGCTAGCGATTTCACTGCATGCGGTGCGTGATGAACTGCGCGATGTCTTGGTGCCGATTAAT
>CALFBU010000245.1 GCA_937951455.1 uncultured Rhizobiaceae group bacterium | reverse complement strand
ATCGCCATCCCAATCGCAAGTACGCTGATTGGCGATAGTCTGAAACTCGCGAGAAGAGCCGCCAGCATTGCAACCAGTTCCAGAGGGCCATTTGTCAAGGCGGGCGGCAGAACGATGGTGACCAAGACAGCGCCCGGCACAGCTTCCAATCCCGCTTCAACCCTTGGATGCAAATTCTTGAAACGCGCCAAAACCACATGCCCCGCAGAACGCGTGATATAGGTAACCAAACCTGTTAAAAGAATAACGACCCAAACATTATTGAGCGTCGCAGCGGACAAGAAAAAATCAAACATCAGGGCTCGCCTTCTTCTCATCTGGCTTACCGATCATCGCAGCCAGTGTAATGCCAACCAGCGCGCCCAGCATGATGTGCCATGGTGAGCCAATCGTTTTATAAACCAGAACGGAAGCTATCCCGCTTGCCAAGACAGAGGCCAGCCAGTTTGGTCTGGAGCGAAAGCCCATGAGCAAGGAGAGAAAATAAATCGATAATAGCATGTCAAACCCAAAGGCTTGCGGATTGGTAATCAGTTTGCCAAAGCAGGCACCCAATGCCGTGAATCCAATCCATATGAAATATAGCGGAAGGCCATACCCAAAATAATAGGAGGGTTTCAAAGCCTGTTTTTGCGCCCGTATTTCGCCCGCTCCAAAAAGCGGATCGCAGAGAAAGAAAAAAGCTGAATACTTCTGCGAAGGTGAGAAAGCCCCCATATACCGCCCAAGAGAGGCCGAATACAAAACATGCCTGAAGTTAATCGCGAAGACTGCGAGCAAAATAGACCAGACGGGTGCTTGCTGACCATATAAATCCAAAAAGACAAACTGACTTGCGCCTGCAAAGACGCTTGCGCTGGAAAGCACTGTTTCGCCAAATGTCAGCCCGTTGTTCACCCCAGTTGCACCAAACAGCATGGCAAAAAAGGTAACCGCGAACATGATAGGCAAACAGTTTTTGGTGCCTGCCCAGAATTGAGATTCGTTTTTCATTCGAAGATGTTTATGTCACTTTGCAGGAATTACCAGCACTTAATCTTGTTTGAGCGCAGAATATAATCACTCGCGACCAATCAAAACAAACCAGCCGTCTTCATCGGTCGTCTCAACGCCCAGTTCTTCTGCTTTTTTCAGCTTGGAGCCCGCACCCGGCCCCGCCACAACCAAATCCGTTTTCTTGGACACGGAGCCGGAAACCTTCGCCCCCAGACGCTCCGCCATGGCTTTGGCTTCATCACGCGTCATCTGCTCCAGGGAACCAGTAAAGACAACCGTTTTCCCTGCCACGGGGCTATCCGTTGCAACTTCCTCAGCAGGCTTGGGATTAACTTGCGCAAGAAGCCTGTTCCAGACATCGAGATTTCTAGGCTCGGAGAAAAACTCCTTCAAGGCTTCTGCAACCGTTGTTCCAATGCCGTCGACTGATAAAAGATCGTCATAGACTTGGCGGTCTGACAAATTCAACATGGCTGTTTGAAAGGTTTCAACATCGCCGTAAGTCTTGACCAAATCTTTCGCTGTTTGTTCACCTACATGGCGAATGCCAAGCCCAAAAATATAGCGATATAAATCGGCTTCCCTCACCGCATCGATGGCATCAAAAAGCTTGGCGGCACTGGTAGCACCCCAACCTTCCATGTCTTTCAGTTTTTTGAGTGAGCGTGCATCACGCTCGCGCAACGTGAAAATATCCGCAGCATCCGCAATCCTGCCAGCTTCATAAAAGGCCTCAACCTGTTTGTCACCCAGCCCATCAATATCAAGCGCACCACGAGAGACAAAATGCTTTAACTGCTCAACCGCCTGCGCGGGACAAATCAACCCGCCAGTGCAACGTTTGACGGAATCCGTTTTACCTGTCTTTTCATTCACGTCACGAACCGCATGGCTACCGCATTTTGGACAAGAGGTCGGAAACTCAAATGGTTCAACGCCTTTAGGACGCTTCTCCAAATCCACATCAAGTATTTGCGGAATAACATCGCCCGCCCTTTGCAACATGACGTGGTCGCCAATACGCAAATCTTTGCCATCGCGTAAAATCTCGCCCTTGCTGCCAACACCCTTGACGTAGTCTTCATTGTGTAGCGTGGCGTTAGTCACCACCACGCCTCCGACGGTGACAGGCTCAAGTCGTGCAACAGGCGTTAAGGCGCCAGTACGCCCGACTTGAATTTCAATGTCACGCAAAATCGTCCAGGCTTTTTCAGCCGGGAATTTATGTGCAATCGCCCAACGCGGAACACGTGACTTCAATCCAAGCCTTGCCTGCAATCCAAGGTCATCGACCTTGTAAACAACACCGTCGATGTCATATTCAAGTTCTGGACGGTCTTTTTCGATTTTTCGGTAGTGCTTCAGAAGTTCTTCAATTTTTTCAAAGCTTTGCATCAGTGGATTGATTCTAAATCCACAGGCTTTCATCCACTCAACCATGCCCATTTGAGTGATCGCCGGCATGGCACTCATTTCACCCCAGGCATAAGCGAAAAAGTTCAAGGGACGCGTTGCGGTAATCGCACTATCGAGCTGACGCAAAGAGCCCGCAGCGGTATTACGAGGGTTCACATAAGTCGGTTTACCCTCAAGTTCCATGCGTCTGTTCAAATCCTGAAACGCTGCGTGGCTCATATAAACTTCACCGCGAATTTCAACAACATCAGGAATATCATCACCCGCCAAAACCGTTGGAATGTCAGAAATCGTCTTTGCATTCTCGGTCACATTCTCACCCGTTGCGCCATCTCCACGTGTTGCAGCGGTCACCAGTTTGCCTTGCTCATAGCGAAGCGAAAGCGACAAACCGTCAATCTTTGGCTCTGCGGTTAAGGGCATTTTTTCGCTTTCAGGCAGGTTTAAAAACTTCCGCATCCGCTTGGCAAAATCGTAAACATCCTCATCGTTGAAAGCATTTTCCAAAGACAACATTGGGATTGCGTGGGTGACTTTTTCAAACTTGTCGAGCGCTACATAGCCCACCCTTTTGGAAGGCGAATCTTCTCTGATTAAATCAGGAAAGCGCTGCTCAATACCAAGGTTACGGCGGCGAAGCGCATCATAGGCTGCATCAGAAATTTCTGGTGCATCGTTGGCATGATAGGCTTCATCATGACGCGCAATTTCCTTGGCCAAGCGCTCCAGCTCTTGGGCGGCTTCTTCAGCATTTAATTTCTCAACAGCGATTGATGAATGGTCTTCGCTCAATGTCTATGCCTATCTCTATGCAGCAGGTTGGTTCATAAGTTTTTCTGCAGCCGCTCTTGCTTCATCGGTTACCGTAGCGCCTGATAACATGCGTGCAACTTCTTCAAGACGCACATCATCAACAATCGGTGTAACGGCCGTTGCAACACGGTCACTGCCCTCAACTGCAGACTTAGCAATAAGATAATGCCCAGAAGCCTTTGCAGCAACTTGCGGCGCATGGGTGACGGAAAGCACCTGCACGGCGTCAGACAGCCTTGCAAGGCGACGCCCAATAGCATCAGCGACCGCCCCCCCAACGCCTGAATCAATCTCATCAAACACCAGTGTTGGCGCGGACCCCCTATCTGCCAGTGCCACCTTAAGCGCCAACATAAATCTTGAAAGTTCGCCACCAGAGGCAACCTTGCGCATGGCGCCCGGGTTTGAACCTGGATTGGTCTGCACCCAGAACTCAAGCGCATCTATGCCATGCGCCCCCGCATTAGCTTCATCAGCTTCCTGATGCACGATAAACTTTGCAAGTTCCAGCTTCAGCGCGGGCAATTCCTTCATAACCGATTGCGTCAAAACCTCGCCAGCTTCTTCGCGTTTTTGAGATAGGTCAACGGCAAGCCTGAAAAACTCATCTTTCAGTTTTTTGACTTCTGCGTTCAGGTGAGACAGCCGGTCTTCACCATCTTCAAGCATGGCAAGGTTATCTGCCATTCGCACGGCAAGATCCGGCAGATTTTCAACCGCAACATTATATTTACGCGCTGCCGCCCTTAGTGCAAAAAGGCGTTCTTCTGAGGATTCAAGCTCTTGGGGATCAAAATGCGTTTCATGAAAAGCGGTCTCAAGCGAGTTTTGAGCCGCATAAAGTGCATTCAGCGCAGTATCGAGATGTTCCAGTGTTTCGTCAATTAATTCAGGCGCTTGCTGACGCTTACGCTCCAAACGACGTGCCAAATTTGAAATGGTGGTGACGGGTGAGCCATTGCCGGAAAGCGTTTCGTTTGCTTCTGCCAAATCGGTTGCAACCTGCTCAACTTTCATCATTTTCTGGCGTTGATCGGCAAGTTTGTTTTCTTCACCCGTTTCAGGTGCGAGCAGTTTTAGTTCTTCTGAGGATGATCGCAAATAATCTGCCTCACGCTGTGCTTCTTCGACTTCCGCCTTTAATTGGTCAAGCTTGCCCTCAGCTTCTTTCCATGCGCGCCATGCATTCCCTGTGAGCGCAACTTGCCCCTCGAGCCCACCGTGCGCATCCAAAAGATTGCGATGGGTTGCCGCGTCCAACATGGCGCGATCATCATGCTGGCCATGAATTTCCACAAGCTGGCTACCAATCTGCTTCATCAAACCAACTGAAACGGGAGCATCATTGATAAAAGCGCGTGTTTTGCCATCTTTTTTCTGAACACGGCGCAAAATCAATCCATCATCGGTAGAAATGCCGTTCTGCGATAGAATTTCATGAATCGGATGACCATCTTGTGGCTCGAATACAGCTGTGACACTGCCTTCGTCGACTGTGTTGCGAACCAACCCACCTTCACCGCGTCCACCAAGGGCCAAGGCAAGACTGTCCAAGAGTATCGATTTACCAGCGCCAGTCTCACCGGTCAGTACGGATAAACCCTTAGAAAACTCGATATCGAGTCTTTCGATCAAAACAATGTCACGGATGGAAAGCTGAACGAGCATAAGGGATGAACCGCAAAAGATGAATAAAACAAATCAATATGAATGGATTCATACCATCACTTCAAGCATTTTTGCAGTGATGTTTTATGTTATCAAGAACTAGGACTAAATTCTGGCAGTGAATTGCCTTAACCTGTTCTGCCAAACAAAGCAGTTAGCCAAGAGTTTTCAGATTCACGCGGTTCCAGACCACCCGTTTGAAGCAATCTATATGAATCATCATACCATTTGCTGTCCGGGAAGTTATGCCCCAATACAGCGGCTGCATTTTGTGCTTCTTCAACCAGACCAAGCGAAAAATAGCTTTCCGTTAGTCGGGCAAGCGCCTCTTCCACGTGACGTGTATTTGGATATTTCTCAACCACCTTACGATAGCGGTTAATCGAAGCAAGAAACTCTCTGCGCTCTTGATAATATCGGCCTACAAGCATTTCCTTGCCAGCCAATTGGTCGCGCGTTACCAAGATTTTCTTACGAGCATCCTCTACATATTCACTTTCAGGATATTTTTCGACAACCGCATTCATCGCGTTGAAGGCTTTTTGCGTCATCGATTGATCGCGCGTTATATGTGGCATTCTTTTGAAGTATGACATGCCAATGATATATTGCGCATAGGCTGCTTCTTTATCGCCAGGATAGAGTTGCAGGAAACGATTGCCGCTGTTGGCAGCTTCTGCGTAAGCGCCCTTGCGGTAATTAATAAACGTATTAAGAATAAGCGAACGGCGAGAATACTCCGAATATGGATGCTGACGGTCAAGATCTGCCAGTCTTTTCTGAGATTCAGACAAATCACCAGCATCAAGGTTGGCCAATGCCTGATTGTAAAGCGTATCCGGCGCAATAATATCATCAACCGCAAAATCAGCATTTTTGCTGTCAGTTTTGCTACACGCAGAAACCGCGACAACACACGCTACCAAAGCAATTTTTTGAAAACCTGAAAACATCATTTTTAACCCATTACCAGCCTGCATAAGCGACCATATTTTTTGTACGCTTACCACAATACATGATATCGCAAAAGCCTTCCAATCACTTTCGATTAGGATTGTCACTATTTTGTGGCAATAGCCTGATTTTAAAATCAAAAAATGGTTACTTTAAATCTTATACAAGAACAGCAGCGTAGGCAGGTGCGCTAACCGCAACAAGCTCAGCATGCATGATTTTTGGACGTGACATCGGAGGCTCTACGAAATCAAAGGCATCTTTATCTGAAAGAAGCGCTGAGAGAACCATGGCATTAAGCTTGTGGCCACCACGGTAAGAGCGGTAACAACCAATAATAGGTGCGCCAGCTAGTGCCAAATCACCAATTGCGTCCAGTGTTTTATGACGAACAAACTCGTCTTTATAACGAAGACCTTCAGGGTTGATAATGTTATTGTCATCACCGATCACAACAGAATTCTCAAGCGATGAACCCAGTGCAAAACCGGCAGCCCAAAGACGCTCAACGTCTTTCATGAAACCAAAGGTACGAGCACGGCTTAACTCATTGCAAAAAACATCTTCGGTAATATCTGATGCAAACGTTTGGTTGCCAATCGCTTCGCAATCAAAGTCAATTTCAACTTCAAAGCGCGTACCTTCATAAGGAATAAACTCACCCCATGATGCACCCATATCAACACGAACTGGCTTGTTAACACGAATGTAGCAACGACGTGCAGCAAGAGATGTAAGACCAACTGAACGAATAGCCTCCACAAATACAGCGGAACTGCCGTCCATGACAGGCACTTCACCTGCGTCAAGTTCTACAATCACATTGTCTACGTTTAGCGCACGAAGGGCAGCCATAAGATGTTCGATCGTAGCAGCATGAGCGCCATGTAAAGTACCAAGCACTGTGCAAAGATCCGTAGCACCAACTGTGCCTAAGTTTGCAGCAAGGTCTACAGTCTGATTTGGATTGGTAGGGTCAGTTACATTAAAAACGATACCAGTGTTTGCGTCAGCAGGCAGAAGATGCATATTAACTTCTTGACCGGAGTGAACACCAACGCCTGAAAATTGAAGACTATCTCTTAATGTAGTTTGATGACCTAACAATGTATTCCCCAATTTGCCCAGCGCATTTTTATTTAGCTAAAACGCTTCACTCACGAATTAAGGCAAAACTATGCCCTAAATCTTTGTGACTTATAGCGAGTTGGGTAATGACTTCCAAATCACGCTTTCTTACCTTTTGTTACCGAATTTGACACGGTTTATCATTTTACCAAATGATTTCAATTAGATAGAAAAAACCCCATCTGTTACAAAGCGTAACAAACGGGGCTTATTAACAATGTGTTAATTTAGTTTGCTTGCCTGCGAAGGAAAGCAGGAATATCGAGTTGATCATCCTCAGAAGCAGGTTTCTCAACAGGATTGATTCGACCCATTGTATCAAGCTGTCCACGCTTTGGCGCATATGGATTGTCATCCACTCTTGCGGCAGGCGCATGTTGTGGCGCAGGCTGTTTTTGTGGCGCAGCTTGCGGTGCAGGTGCAGCAGGCACAACCGCAGCAGGAACAGGCGGAGCAGCGGGGCGCGGTGCTTGTGCTTGCTCTGTTTCATGCTCACGGCCAGCAAAGCTGTTTTTAAGCTTGTTCAGCAAACCCATTGGCCCATGTGAGGCATCCGCTTTTGGCGTTTGCGGTGCAGCAGGCGCAACTTTTGCAGCAGCTTCTGCCTGAACCATCGGTGGAAAGTCTTCAACTTTCGGAATGGCTGTAGCTTGAACAATCCCTTGCGGCTCCTCAGCTGCCGGCAATACAAAGTCTTCTTCTTGCGGCATAAGCTCTTCTTCAAGTGCGTTTTTAAACTCCTCTTCGACCTGAGGATCAGAGAAGAGTTTGTTTTCATGCTTAAAAGGCTTAAGCCCAACACCGTCACGCTCAATACGTTCAGCGGCTGATGGCAAGGCCATTGCTGCTGCAGTCTTTTCTATCTTTTCCGAGATTTCCTTTTCTACCGCATTGGTTTGAACCGTTGCCAGAGCAGGTGCTGCAATTGGCGTTGCCTTGGGAATGGCACGTGCAACAGCTTCAACAGCTGCTTGTGGCACGGCATTTTCTCCTTTGCGTGCAGCAGCGTCAATGCCAGTTGCAACAACAGAAACACGGATGACGCCTTCAAGGTTTTCATCGAAGGTCGCGCCGACGATGATGTTTGCGCTTTGGTCGACTTCTTCACTGATACGTGTAGCGGCCTCATCCACTTCAAAGAGCGTCATGTCACGACCACCCGTGATCGAGATCAGAAGACCTTGAGCACCAGCC
>CALFBU010000244.1 GCA_937951455.1 uncultured Rhizobiaceae group bacterium | reverse complement strand
ATAAAGAACTGGAATAAATCATTTGAACCAACGGAAATAAAATCTACGGCCTGCATCAATTCATCAAGTTGATAAAGAAGGCTTGGAACTTCAAGCATAGCACCCAATTCGAGCGAACGCGGCATTTCATGGCCGAAACGGGTTTGTAACTCGACTTCGTGCTTTATCAGATCACGAACCTGATTAATCTCCCAAACCTCCGTTACAAGAGGTGCCATCAAACGCAGATTTCTGCCTGCAGATGCCTTTAACAATGCCCGCACTTGAGAGCGAAGCAGCGCCGGCCTATCCAGCGACAGTCGCAAGGCGCGCCAACCCATGGCAGGATTTTCTTCTTGCAGCATCTCCAAATAGGGAAGAACCTTATCCCCCCCGATATCTAGCGTTCTGAATGTTACCGGCTTATCGCCAGCCTCATCCAGGACATGGCGGTAAAGCTCTTCCTGCTCACCAGGGCGCGGCAAGGTTGAAGACACCATAAACTGAAGTTCAGTTCTAAAAAGCCCGACCCCTTCTGCGCCACTGGTTTCCAGCTGTTTCAAATCCATCACAAGACCAGCATTCATAAGCAAATCAATCTCAAAACCATCTTTGGTAACCGAAGGCTTATCTCTTAATTTCTCATATTGCTTTTGAAGTCCTGCTCTGAATTTTATCTTTTCAACATAGGCATTTTCCAAATCGGCAGGAGGACGGAGCATGACGGCACCCGTCTCGCCATCCACAATAATAGGATTACCCTGCTCTGCATTGGAAACAAAATCTGCAAGCTGGCCTACAACAGGAATACCCAAAGCTCTTGCCACAATCACAACATGAGAGTTTGGCGCGGCTTCTTCCAGAACAAGGCCTTTTAGCCTGTTGCTGTTATAATCCAGCAATTCTGCTGCACCCATATTACGGGCGACAATGATGTGATCGCCGTCAACGATGGCAGCTTCAAGCCCGTGTTTTTTGCCGACAAGTTCTCTCAAAAGACGGTTGGCAAGATCATCAAAATCATGAGATCGCTCGCGCAAGTACGGATCTGGCTGGCGCATCATTCGTGCGCGATTATCATTTTGAACTTTTTCAACAGCAGCTTCGGCGGTCAGACCATTTGTTATGGCCTCTTCCATACGTCGGTTCCAACCACGGTCGTGAGCAAACATCCGATAGGCTTCGAGCACATCACGATGTTCACCTTCTGTGGGCACATTACGATTTTGAAACAGGAGATCAATCGAGACCTGAACTTTCACCAAAGCTTCGCGCAGGCGTTTTATCTCTTCGTCAGCCTTGTCGTTGAACAAGTTTGTTACGATGACACGGGGTTCATGCAGCACAACATGGCCAAGCCCGATACCATAGGACAGTGAAATACCATCAACTTGCAGTGGTCTGCTTAAATCAAGCGTTATCCCCTTGGGAGAAAGCGCTTCCAATTCTCCCGTTGCAATGAGTTCGCCCAAAACCATTGCAGTGGTTTCAAGCGCTTCAACTTCTGCATCCATGTAAACGCGATTGGAAGTGTTTTGAACCACCAAAACACCCAAAACACGGCCCGCACGCAAAATCGGCACACCCAGAAACGCATTATAAACTTCCTCACCTGTTTCAGGCAGGTATTCAAATGCAGGGTGTTTTTGCGCGTCATTCAAGTTAAGCGCACGAGCAGAAACCGCGATTGTACCCACAAGTCCCTGCCCTACACGTAGCTCAGAAACATGCACGGCATCAGATTTTAGACCTTGAGAAGCATATAGCTCCAACATTCCATCGGCGCGTAACACGTAGACCGAACACACTTCTGTTGACATGTTGGCCGCGATATCGGCAACAATCGTATCCAGCCGCGTTTGCGGGTCGTGTGGTTCTGCCATTACTTCGCGCAAACGTCGAAGCAGAACGCTAGGGCCTTTGGGTTGAGAACTCATTATGCTCCCCAATACGGGCTAATCGCCCAAATTTCTATTCGTAGAACTACTGATGTTTTACTGGTTCAAACCATAAACTGCATGCAATGTACGCACTGCCAATTCTGTATAATCAGCGTCGATCAACAATGAGAATTTAATCTCTGAAGTTGTTATAGCACGAATATTGATATTTTTCTCTGCCAAGGCTGCAAAAGCTGTTGAGGCAACACCAGCGTGACTGCGCATGCCAATTCCAATGACAGAAATTTTTGCCAAACCCGTATCGCTTTGCAACATTTCAAAGGAAATATCATCGCGTTCGTCTTGCAGAACTTTAACCGCTTTTTCCACGTCCCCTTCAGGAACGGTGAACGTCATGTCTGTCTTGGAACCATCCTCGGAAACGCTTTGCACGATCATATCAACATTGATATGACTTTCAGCAAGCGGACCAAAGATAGAAGCTGAGATACCAGGTCTATCAGGCACGCGGCGTAGAGAAATTTGAGCTTCATCTTTTGTGTAGGCAATGCCTGTTACAACTTCTTTTTCCAAAATCTCATCCTCATCACAAATTAGCGTACCAACCGCTTGATCCGGGTTTATGCTTTCTGGTTCATCAAAACTTGAGCGTACAAAGGTGCGAACACCGTTAATCATCGCCATTTCCACGGAGCGAACTTGTAAAACTTTCGCACCCAAAGATGCCATCTCCAGCATTTCTTCAAACGATATTTTATCCATGCGCTTGGCACGGGGCTCAATGCGTGGGTCTGTTGTATAGACACCATCAACATCAGTATAAATATCACAGCGGTCCGCATTTATAGCAGCCGCAATTGCTACTGCGGATGTATCTGAACCACCGCGGCCAAGTGTTGCAATACGATTATCGGGGCCAATCCCCTGAAATCCTGCAATTACCGCAACCTGGCCACCTGAAATGCGTTCAATCAGCAAATCTGAGTCAATGTCATCAATACGAGCAGCCCCATGGGAGGCATCCGTTTTCAAAGGTATTTGCCACCCCTGCCAAGAGCGTGCGTCAACGCCAATATGTTGCAAGCCCATCGCAAGAAGACCAGAAGTAACCTGCTCACCAGACGCTACCACCGCATCGTATTCACGAGCGTCATGCATAGGCGCAATTTCTTTTGTCCAGGCAACCAACTCATTGGTTTTTCCAGACATGGCAGAGACCACAACCGCAACTTCATTGCCCGCGTCAACTTCACGTTTAACATGGCGCGCAACAACACGGATGCGCTCAATGTCTGCAACCGAAGTGCCACCAAATTTCATTACAAGTCGTGCCAAGGGTCTTCTCTTAAATCTAAACGAACGTTTGAATAAAAAAATTCGCCCTATTAGCTAGAGCGAGTTGAGTGCCTTTTACCTAAAAAACTCAAATGTCGCAAGTTGAACTTATTGACTTCTTAGCCACAAGACCCGACCTATGAGTTAGACAAAGGAAATGACCATGACACAGACCGCACAAACGACAATCGATGAAGCAGACGTAGCACGTTTTTCAGCCATGGCTGCTGAATGGTGGGACCCTACGGGCAAGTTCAAACCTTTGCATAAATTCAATCCGGTTCGTCTTGAATACATCAAGGAAAAAGTCTGCGAAAACTTCGACCGCGATGTAAGAGACCCTAAAGCGTTTAAAGGCCTGCGCATTCTCGATATCGGTTGC
>CALFBU010000243.1 GCA_937951455.1 uncultured Rhizobiaceae group bacterium | reverse complement strand
CCAATTCTAGTTTTAATGTGCCAACCAACAAATGTGTAACTGGGCGTGGCGGACGCGACGTTGCTACCGATACCTCATATCAAATTGCTCCTGTGGGTTCAGATAAGCGTTCAATACAGAATGATAATGATTTCTTCCGCTGCCCTGACTCAAAAATTATGCCTCTCACTAATGATGCAGGTGCGCTGAAATCTGAAATTGCTGGCATGGATGCGGATGGTTATACCGCAGGGCATTTAGGTATTGCATGGAGCTATTACATGCTTTCTCCGAACTGGAATACTCTTTGGCAGAACCCCGCACATGAAGCGGCTAATTATTCAACGGATGTTAATAAAGTTGCGATTTTGATGACAGACGGTATTTTTAATACTGCATATGACGCAGTAGGGAACGGCGATAATGATCCATTTGATAGCAACGCTTCAAGAACGCGCTCACAAGATGTTTCAACTCAGCTTTGTGACAATATGAAAGGTTCTGGTATTACGCTTTATTCGATTGCTTTTAAGGCGCCAGCGTCAGCACAGCAAACTCTGCGTTATTGTGCAAATGCAGATACCAGTGTGACAACTTTTTATTATTCAGCGGACAATGAAGATCAGCTTAAAGAAGCATTTGAAAAAATTGCTAAGGACATCACAAGCTTACGCCTTACTCAATAAGGCTTTACCGACATAAACTTTAAAGAAAGCGGGCTTTTAGTCCGCTTTTTTTATATGGCTAGGGGTTTAGCTATGCAAAATATGCATGTCTAATATGAAAAAATAGGACTCCAAAAACAAGATTGAGTTCCTTATATCATTCTCAACAGCGCAACAAGCGTTGGCAATAACTTTCAGAACCACTCCTCCTCCCAGGTTCTGAAATTATGGATTAGCTTTCTCCTCCATTTTAGCTAATCCCAATATATGAAGCTCGCCAGATCCTCCTCCCCTGGCGAGCTTTGTTTTTTTCTAAATGACTTACAAGCAAACAACAAAAATGACTTACAAGCAAACAACAAAAAAGGACCGCTTCTTTCGAAACGGTCCTTTCGCGATTTTTACTTCCGAAAAAATCTTACAGCTTTTGTAGTAAACTACCTTTGCTGCTTAGCGGAATGAAGCCTCATTGAAGGCTGCTCCAATGTGAACTTCTTTCCCCTGGACCTCCCCAGAAACCATAAAATCACTCGACATCAGATCACCTCCTTTCGATTCGTTAAACACAATTCGATGTTGCCACAGAATAAAAAATCGTCAACACCTTTTAAGATTTATTTTGGCGGTTTTCGATTAGATCATCGACAACCGCTGGTTCTGCAAGGGTTGAGGTATCTCCGAGATTTGAAAAATCATCTTCTGCGATCTTACGCAAAATCCGACGCATGATTTTACCTGAGCGTGTTTTTGGCAAGCCTGGTGCCCACTGGATCGCATCCGGTGATGCGATGGGGCCGATTTCAGAACGTACATGATTGCGAAGTTCTTTTTTAAGATCGTCGGTTGCCTCAACGCCTGCCATAAGCGTGACATAGCAGTAAATGCCTTGGCCTTTAATGTCATGTGGGAAGCCGACAACAGCAGATTCCGAGACTGCATCATGTGCACCAAGTGCTGCTTCAACTTCTGCTGTGCCCATGCGGTGGCCTGATACATTGATCACGTCATCAACGCGACCAGTAATCCAGTAATAGCCATCTTCGTCGCGCTTACAGCCATCGCCTGTGAAATATTTGCCTTTATAGGTAGAGAAGTAGGTTTGAACAAATCGCTCATGGTCGCCATAAACCGTGCGCATCTGACCAGGCCAAGAATCGGTAATACAAAGATTGCCGTCAGCAGCACCCTCTAGTGGGTTGCCATCATTATCGACCAATTGCGGCTGAACACCAAAAAACGGTGTCGTAGCTGAACCGGGCTTAAGAGCTGTTGCACCCGGTAGCGGTGTAATCATATGACCACCGGTTTCCGTTTGCCACCATGTATCAACAATCGGGCAACGTCCTTCGCCGACAACGTTGTGATACCATTCCCAGGCTTCCGGGTTAATCGGCTCGCCGACTGTACCAAGAATACGAAGAGACGACCGAGACGTTGATTTTACCGGGTCATCGCCTGCCTGCATCAGAGCACGAATAGCGGTTGGCGCTGTATAGAACTGATTGACCTTGTGCTTGTCACAAACTTCCCAGAAACGAGACATGGTCGGATAATTTGGAACACCTTCAAACATGATGGTTGTTGCACCATTGGCAAGTGGGCCATAAACAATATAAGAGTGGCCGGTTACCCAACCCACATCAGCGGTACACCAGTAGATATCGCCTTCCTGATAATCAAAGGTATATTGATGGGTCATGGAAGCCCACACGAGATAACCACCTGTGGTATGAAGGACGCCTTTAGGCTGGCCGGTTGAGCCAGAGGTATAAAGAATGAAAAGCGGGTCTTCTGCATTCATTTCTTCTGGTGGGCAATCTGCAGATGCCTCACCTGTTACATCGTGATACCAAACATCGCGACCTTCGACCCAATTGATGTCACCGCCAGTGCGTTTAACAACGATGATATTCTTAACATCCTGACCGTCTTTCTTGGCGATTTCACAGGCTGCATCGGCATTTGCCTTGAGCGGCACAGACTTGCCACCACGCAGACCTTCGTCAGCTGTAATGATGTATTCTGACTGACAATTGACCAAGCGGCCAGCAAGTGCGTCAGGCGAGAAGCCCCCAAAAACAATCGAGTGAACCGCACCAATGCGGGTACACGCAAGCATTGCGTAAGCTGCTTC
>CALFBU010000242.1 GCA_937951455.1 uncultured Rhizobiaceae group bacterium | reverse complement strand
TGACTTGCCGGGCAAACCTACGCTTGGAACCTTGGTGCAAAACATTTTAAAACAGGTTCCGCAATTACACCGCCTACGACTTTCCTCGATTGATTCCATAGAAGTCGATGAACCGCTGATGGAGGCGATTGCGAGTGAACAACGTTTCATGCCGCATTTGCATTTGTCGCTTCAACATGGCGATGACCTGATTTTGAAGCGTATGAAGCGCAGGCATTTGCGCGATCATTCGATTGAGTTTTGTGAAAACGTTCGCAGCATTCGCCCCGATATGGTTTTTGGCGCGGATATCATTGCGGGCTTTCCGACGGAAACGGATGAAATGTTCGAAAATTCGCTTTCCATCATTGATGAATGTGGTTTGGATTTCCTGCATGTCTTTCCGTTTTCACCACGACCCGAAACCCCAGCTGCGAAAATGCCTCAACTGGATCGTGGGTTGATCAAGCGTCGCGCCAGTGCATTGCGAGCCAAAGGTGAAGAAGCTTATCAAAAACATTTAAGCCAGGTTTCGGGCATTCATTCCGTTTTGGTCGAGCGCGGTGGTGTGGGGCGGACACCGCAATTTACAACTGTAGATACGGGTGATCTTCCACAGGGTGAGATTGTTGAGATGGTTATTTCAGGTCATAACGGAAAACATCTACTTGGCGAAGCGATTCGCGCACAGAAAATAGGTTAAGCAAACGTGGCAGATGAGAAAAAACCCGGTCTTTTAAAGCGTATGTTTTCGTTTGGCTTTGGCAAGAAAAAAGCCGAACCAGAGGTTGAAGATAATTCAGCTGCTGAAGCAGAGGCACAAGCTGAAGCTGAACGCCTTGCGGCTGAAAAACAGGCGCAAGAAGAAGCCGCTCGTCAACAGGCTCAGCAAGAGGCAGATCGCATAGAGGCAGAGCGTTTAGAGCAGGAAAGACTGGAAGCGGAGCAAGAAGCAGCCCTTCTAAAAGCACAGGAAGAAGCTGAAGCAAGCCGCCTTGCTGAAGAAGATGCTGCACGTCTTGAAGCAGAGCGCGTAGAAGCGGAGCGGATCAAGGCCGAAGAATTAGCCGCTCAAGAAAAACTGGAAGAAACAAGGATTGCTGCTGAAAAAGCAGATCTTGAAGAGGCGGCTCGCTTGGAACTAGAAGCGGCCAAGGAAGTTGAAAGACTTGAAGCAGAACGTATAGCACTAGAGGAGCAAGCAGCAAAAGAAGAAGCTGAGAGGCTTGAGCAGGAGCGTTTGGAAGCTGAAGCAACGCAAGTTGCAGAGCAAAAGGCCAAAGAGGAAGCCACTCGCCAACAGGCTCAGGATGAAGCAGATCGCATAGAGGCTGAGCGTTTAGAGCAGGAAAGACTGGAAGCGGAGCAGGAAGCTATCCTTCGACAGGCACAAGAAGCGGAAGCTACAGATCAGGTTGAGGATGATGAGGTTTCAGAACCGATTGAGTCTGATGCCGAAGATGAACAAGAAGCCGAACGCAAGGTTGGCTGGTTCAAGCGTTTAACCAAAGGGCTTGCGCGTTCATCGTCTGCTTTGACCGAAAACATCACGTCGGTCTTTACCAAGAAAAAGCTGGATGAAGATACGCTTCAAGAATTGGAAGATATTCTTATTCAGGCCGACCTTGGCGTTGAAACGGCGATGAACATCACCGACACGCTCGCCTCTCAACGCATGGGCAAGGATGTGACGGACGAAGAAGTGCGTCAGATCATGGCGGATGAAATCGAGAAGGTTCTGGAACCTGTCGCGCAGCCACTGGAGCTTGATCTGGATCACCAGCCGCATGTGATTTTGGTGGTTGGCGTGAACGGTTCCGGCAAGACGACGACGATTGGCAAGATTTCCCAGAAACTTTATAATGCAGGGTTTTCAACGTTGCTTGTTGCAGGTGATACATTCCGCGCCGCAGCGGTTGAACAATTGCATATTTGGGGGGACCGCACCCAAGCGCCTGTGATGTCCCGCCCGAACGGTTCAGATGCCGCGGGTTTGGCGTTTGACGCTTACACCGAAGCGGTGGAGCAAAAGCGTGACGTAATGCTGATGGATACGGCAGGGCGCTTGCAAAACAAAAAAGAGCTGATGGATGAACTTGAAAAAATCATTCGGGTGCTAAAAAAACAAGACCCGACCGCACCGCATACGGTTTTGCTGACATTGGATGCTACCACGGGTCAAAACGCACTTAACCAGGTCGAGATATTCAAAGATGTTGCCGGCGTCAACGGCTTGGTTATGACAAAATTGGATGGCACAGCCAGAGGCGGGATACTTGTTTCCATCTCCGCGAAGCATAAGTTACCTGTATATTTCATCGGCGTGGGCGAGCAGGTTGAAGACCTCGAACCTTTTGAAGCTGATGTATTTGCAAAAGCAATTGCAGGAATTGAATAAGCCGTTTGGCCAACCAAAAAGTGAAAAAGTAATGAGTGAACCGCAAACTGAACGCCAACCGCTGGGCCAATGGACGAAAATGGCGCTGGAAGTGGGGCCAATCGTGGTCTTTATTCTGGCCAATAAATACGGCGAGCAATTGGCGGAGAGTTACCCTGCCCTGCAGGCCTTTGGCGGCAAGATTTTTATTGCGACAGCTTTCTTTATGGTGGCGATGACAATTTCGCTTATTCTCACCTGGATGTTTGAACGCCGTGTTGCGATTATGCCGTTGGTGACCTTCGGCATGGTTCTGATCTTTGGTGGGCTGACACTTTATTTGCAGGACGAATGGTTCATCAAGGTGAAGCCGACCATCATCAACATCATGTTTGGTGTCGCCACACTGGGCGTTTTGTACGTTCTGAAAATCCCAACGATGAAATTGCTGTTTGATGGTCCGTTCAGTCTGGATGATGAAGGCTGGAGAAAACTAACCGTGCGCTGGGGCTATTTCTTCTTCTTCCTGGCGCTGGTCAATGAAGTCGTTTGGCGCAATTTCTCAACGGACTTCTGGGTAAACTTCAAACTCTACGGCACCATGCCGCTAACCTTCGCATTCATGATGTTCCAAATGCCAGTGCTGAAAGAGCATGGTTTGGATAAGGATGAGGAAGAGGTTGGGTGAGCACTTAATGGCGGCGGCTGACCCAATGTGGACATTCAAGATTTAATATCTAATGGCCGCTTTTGGGACTATGCTACTTTTGAATGTATAATCTAATCAGTTGGAAATTCCAAAAAATCCAACCGTTAAATAGTCTATATGGGGTCTCTTTATTTTGAATTACTTCCACCAAATGGAAATATCTGGAATAAAAGATACGAGCATTAAAACGATGAACATTGTTGCAATGAACCATTTTCCATAATGCATGACCTGCTCAATTCGAACACCTGTGGCAGAACAGACGGTCAAAAGAACTGAGGCTACAGGCGGGGTTTGTTGGCCTATTCCTAGATTTAGGCACACGATAATACCAAAATGAATAGGGTCAATACCCAGTTCTATAGCGAGAGGTAGGAGGAGTGGCACTACAACAATTATCGCTGCTGATGCATGGAGAAACATTCCGAGAACCAACAAGAACAAGTTAATTAAAACGACTTGTACCCAAAAGGTGTCTGACGCTCCACCCAGAGCTGTGGCAATTTGTTGGGGTATCTGTTCATTTGCCAAATATACACCTAGCACTGCAGAGCCAGCGATAATCATCATAACAGTAGCAGTTTGTCTGGTTGTCATAACCAGTAATTCATAAAGCTTCTTAAGTGTGAGGTCACGCGAGATACCAAAACCAAAAATGAGAGCAATGATGACGCCTAATGCAGCTGCCTCAGTTGGTGTATAGATGCCTGCGATTAGTCCTCCAACAACGATAAATGGAATGAGTAATGGAATAAATGCCGCTTTAAATGTTATCCAGAGTACACCTAATTGAAAGCTTCTTTCACGAGGGTGATTACCAAGCCTAGCAAAGATATAAGCCGTAATCATAAAGGCGCCGCCTAATAAAAGGCCAGGTCCAATACCTGCAAGAAATAAATCGCGAGGCGATGTGTTGGTCGTGACAGCATAAAGCACCATCGGGATTGATGGCGGAATTATTATGCCGAGCGTAGCTGAGGCGGCAGTAATAGCAGCTGCATAAGGGCGAGGGTAACCTTTACGTTCCATTTCTGGTACAAAGATTTTTGACATAACTGCTGCATCTGCAACAGCAGAGCCTGACATCTCAGCCATAAACATTGAAGTTACAACATTTACATGTGAAAGGCCGCCTCGCATCCAACCAACAAGAGCAGATGCAAAATCAATCATGCGTCGTGAGATTGAAGTTGCTCCCATCAGTTCACCCATGAGGATGAAAAGCGGAATTGCCAATAGAACAAGGTTCTGAGTTCCTGAGAACATTTGTACAGGTAAAAGTAGCAAGTTTACATCTGATATTACCATTGCAATTAATGCGGTTGCCATGATTGCAAAGCCGATTGGCATGCCAATAATGATAAGCCCAATAAGTATTGCAATAACCATCCAGGCCATTAGATGGTTTCCTTACCTGCATTACTATGGCGCTGGAAAATACGTATCAAAATTGCTAAAGCTATGAGTGCAAAAGCAATGGGCAGAATGATCATAAACCAGCCTTTCTGGATAGGCAGGGTTTCAATCTCCGTTCCTCCGGTGCGTGTAATCCATTGCACTGAAAGGTTTATCATCATTAGTGATAATCCTAAGACCAATAAGTCGGTGAAACTTATTAAGTATTTCCGTACCGGCTGAGGTACTGCATCTACTACCATTTCAAATGCAATATGGTTATTGTTTCGATAGGCTAAATACGCGCCCAAAAAAGCAATCCAAATTAATAGGAATTCAGGTATTTCATTTGCCCATACAATGCCTGTCTCCAAGACATAACGATAAAAAACATTAAGGCATACGAGTATGGTGGAGATGGCTACAATACCCGCCGCTATTGCTTCCACTGTGCGATCCAATAACCACAGCACTTTAGACATCTACCATACTCCCAAAAATAAAGGGTAATACAAATTTTGCATTACCCTAAATTTATAATTCATGATGCGTTGCGTGTTTCTTCGATAATTTTTAGGAAATCATCACCATTCTTATCAATGTAAGATTTGGAAACGCCTTCAGTTGCTTTTTGGAAGGCTGCACCATCTGTTTTATTGACTTTCAATTTAGCTTCCATGTCTTTGAGGTACTTGGCTTCCAATTCAGCAGCTTCAGCGTATGCTGCTTCGGTAATTTCAGCGCCAACTTCTTTAAAAACTTTGCGCTGTTCTTCGCTAAGTGATTTCATGAAGCCTTGCGATGCCAATAGGAAAGAAGGTGTATATACGTGACTAGTAAGAGATAGGTTCTTCTGTACTTCATACATTTTTTTGCCATAAAAACCATAAGCAGCTGCTTCCGCACCATCAACAACACCAGTCTGCATGGCGGCAAAAGTTTCACCCCATGAAACCTTGGTCGGTACTGCGCCCATGGATGCAAATACGTCTTGACGGAACTTGCCACCAGATACTCGTATTTTCATGCCGCTCATATCGTTTGGAGTGGCAATCGGACCTTTGGAGTTGATCACATGACGGAAGCCATTTTCATAAACACCAACCACTGCAAGCCCGGATTTTTCTTCTGCACGCTCGACAATTTGATCTTGCAAGCCAGCCTTCATAGCTCGTTGTACGTGGGCGCGGTCGTCGAATAAAAATGGAATATCAAAAACACCTAATTTGCTGTCAAGCTTGAGAACTCCGGAGGCGACAATTGCCATTTCCAGGGAATCCAATTGGAGATTTTCTATCAATGCTGACTCTTTTCCTAGCTGACCGCCGGGGAATATTTGAAAATCAAATGCGCCTGGCAAACGTTCATTTACCTTTGCAGCAAACATATTCGCTTGTGCAATAAGCGGTGCTAATTCGCCCACGTGTGACGCGATGCGAACAGTCTTTCCTTCGGCGAATGCTGCAGTTGACGTTGCTGATATGACCAATGCTCCAAGCATAGCTTTC
>CALFBU010000241.1 GCA_937951455.1 uncultured Rhizobiaceae group bacterium | reverse complement strand
GTGCGTTCAATATCCGCAGATGCCATTTGGGATGCGATTGTACGCTTCCAGATCAGATCATAAAGTTTGAACATTTCGTCGTTCAAATATTGCTTCATTTCTTTTGGACTGCGTGAAATTTCCGTCGGGCGAATAGCCTCGTGCGCTTCCTGTGCATTTTTCGCCTTGGAATTATAAACGCGCGGCGCATCTGGCACGTGTTTAGGGGAGAATGATTGTGCAATCTGCTCACGAATTGGCGCAACTGCTTCTGGTGCAATCTGCACCCCGTCCGTACGCATATAGGTAATCAGACCCACGGTCTCGCCGCCGCCGATGTCCACACCTTCATATAGCTTCTGCGCAACCTGCATGGTTTGCTTCGCTGTGAAATTCAGACGACGAGAAGCATCCATTTGCATGGTAGACGTTGTGAAAGGCGCATAAGGATTGCGCTTTGTTGGCTTTGCCTCAACGGATTGAACCTTAAGATTGCCGGCTTCAAGCGCCGCCTTGATCTCCATCGCCATGGCTTCATTGGGAATGTCAGTGCGCTGAAGTTTTTGGCCGTCAAACTCGGCAATCTTGGCTTCAAAGCTAACCCCAGTAGAGTTTTTCAGACTTGCAAGGATTGACCAATACTCAACGGGAACAAACGCCTCGATTTCGGCTTCGCGCTCACAAACCAGACGCAGTGCGACCGATTGCACACGACCCGCAGAGCGTGCCCCCGGCAACTTGCGCCATAGAACAGGAGAAAGTGTGAAGCCAACAAGATAGTCAAGCGCACGACGGGCGAGATAAGCTTCAACCAATGGCGCATCAATCTCGCGCGGGTTGTCCATTGCTTCAAGAACAGACTTCTTGGTAATCGCGTTAAACACAACGCGCTCAACTGGCTTGTCCTTGATGACTTTTTTGTCCTGCAGCATTTGAAGAACATGCCAGGAAATCGCTTCACCCTCGCGGTCGGGGTCGGTCGCGAGAATCAGCTTGTCCGAATTGCGCATCGCTTTTGTAATGTCGGTCATGCGTGGCTTGGAACGGGCATCCGTTGTCCACGACATGGCAAAGTCTTCTTCTGGCAGGACGGAACCATCCTTTGGCGGCAAATCGCGCACGTGGCCATAAGAGGCGAGAACCGTAAAATCCTTGCCCAGATATTTGTTGATTGTCTTTGCCTTGGCAGGGGATTCAACAATAACAAGACTATGAGTCATATGCGCACCATTCTAATGTGAACTAAATTTATTATACAAAGGCCTTTGAATTGGCGATTGCATGACCACTCGTCAAGTGCAAAATGGATTTAGACGTAAAGAAAAGCCGAATTACACAAATAAGATGCATATTGACTATGAATACAACCTATGGTAGTTATTGCTTCAAGTAGGGCGGCAATATAGTTGAGCAGAACTAAATTTCATAAGACGGCGGGTCATGAATTATCAGTCAACTGCATTGGATCATAAAAGTTTAACAAACTTGAGCATGCGAAGAGCGTCCGAGCTCGAATATTTAAGCGAAATGTTACCACAATTGCGTCAGATGGCACTAAGTCTGGGCGAGCATACGCTTGCCAGACTGTTGGAGATAGCCATGATGGAAGCGCAACTGCAATATGATTTAGCCAACATGCACGGTGAAACCGAGCGATAAGCTACGCCGATTTTCGAGCAGGCAAACTGGCATAATCTTGATGGATTGAGCTGGTTCTGTTTTGTGCAAGGTCGGCTATGTGCCGAATCTGACATCACACTCAAACATATCAACAATTTACTTGCACTAGTGGTAGTTCTAAGACATGCTTTTTCTATGAAGTTAAAGCTGCACCATATTAATTTGTGTTCAACCAATGTGGCTAAGATGGATGAATTCTATCGAGATGTACTGACATTGGGTGATGAAGACCCCGCAGAATTGCCACCACTAAATAAAGACAAAGGATTGGTGGGAGACGTTTCTTTTGTAACTGATGGTGCAATTCAAATGCACCTGACTTCGAAAGACGTTCTAAATTCATTTCGTTCTGGACAAGTCGTAAATCCACTGGAACGTGGCCACATCGCTTACCGAACGGATGATATTAAAGCGTTTATGGCTCACTTGGATAAGCAAAATGTGCCTTATTCAGATTGGGGTAGCAATGCCGTAAAGGGATGGCATCAGGTATTTTTTTATGACCCAGATGGAAACGTCATTGAGGTTCATCAATTAGTCGACGCAGTTTGAGCGTATGGCTTGAGATCGCAAAAAGAAGCCAACCTCCACTTAACTGCCGCTCAACATCAAAATAGATTGGAATAAGCCTTTAGAATAAGTTTTACAAAATCAGCGCATGCAAAACCCTCTGAACCCTACCCAACCAGCGAAACCCTATTCCCTGTATGCCGTTCCAATCGACCAGCAAGCGCCAGTTCCATCAATACCAACTGCACTTGCCCAGTGGTGGCGCCTGTAAAGCGTATGATGTCATCAATTTCTGTGGGCGAGGGACCAAGACTTGAGATGATGGCGTTTCGGATGGTGTCGTCGGTGGTTTGAACCACGTCTTGCTCTGTTTCAAACGGCAGTTCATCATCTTTTTCACTGATGTCATAAATAAATTCACCCACCGCCGGATCAAGCGGCGCGAGCGCATCTATGATATCGTCGGTTGATGTCACCAGCGTTGCGCCTTGTTTGATGAGGCCATTGGTGCCTTCACTTCTTGGGTCAAGCGGTGAACCTGGAACCGCCAGCACAATCCGCCCCATTTCATTCGCCAGCCTTGCGGAAATCAGTGAGCCGGAACGTTTGGCAGCTTCTACCACGACAACCCCCTGCGCCAGTCCTGTGACGATGCGGTTTCGGCGAGGGAAGTCCTTGGCACGCGGTTGCCAGCCCATCGGCATTTCGCTCATGAGCACGCCGCCATTATCAACAATGGCCTTGGCAAGCTCAATGTTTTCATCCGGAAAGATATGATCAACGCCACCTGCAAAAACAGCAATCGTACCTGTTTTGAGAGAAGCACGATGCGCAGCCGTATCAATACCACGCGCGAGACCGGAGGCGATTACATAGCCTTGTTCGCCCAGTTGCAAAGCAAATCTTTGGGTGAGTTTCATGCCTGCAATGGAAGCATTTCGCGAGCCAACAATTGCAACGCATTTTCTTGGGAGCGTTTCTGCATCACCTTTAATGGCAATCAGAGGCGGGCTTTGATCTGCATTGCGAAGGATAGGCGGGTAGTCAGGTTCACCAATTGCGATAAACCGTGCACCAGCGCTTTCACAGCGTGCCATTTCACGTTCGGCATCTTCGACAGGACAAATCTTGATACGCGCCGCTGCCCCACCACGCGCGGCCAGTTCTGGCAAGGCTTCCAGCGCTGCTGCAGCAGTTCCATAGTGAGAGATTAAATCGCGAAACGTGGCAGGGCCAACATTTTGACTTCTGATAAGCCGTAACCAGTTCAACCGTTGTTCATCGCCCAGATGAAAATATCGTTTTTGATCGATCGGTTGATTGGTCAAACCTTATCCCTTCTTGCCAATCTTGCCTTCTTCTCCCTTGAGAAGTCGGGCAATGTTTTCACGGTGCCGCCAGAAGGTAATGAGGGTCAAAAGCGCAAAAAGTTCAGCCCATTGAACGTGGCCAAACATGTAAAGTGCGATTGGCGTTGCTATGGTTGCGAGTAATGCAGAGAGCGATGAATATCGCGTGATTGCTGCCGTTGCCAGCCATACAACAGCAAAGACGCCAACTGTTTTCAAGGAAAAGCCAAGTAGAATGCCGATGTAAGTCGCTACCCCTTTACCGCCCTTGAATTTTAGCCACACAGGAAAACAATGGCCTAAAAATGCACCCAGACCTGCCATAACAGCCTGGTCAGGGCCAAAACGCCAGGCAATCAAAACCGCGACTGTACCTTTTAGCATATCGCCAAGCAGGGTTGCTGCGGCAATTTTCTTATTGCCAGTGCGGAGTACATTGGTTGCGCCTATGTTGCCGGAACCGATAGAACGCACATCGCCCATGCCAGCCATTTTCGTGAAGATCAGACCAAAAGGAATTGAGCCAAGCAAATAACCAAAGATAATTGCGCCGATTAAAAAGGGCGCTGCGATTGACCAGCTAATAGGATCAGGCAAA
>CALFBU010000240.1 GCA_937951455.1 uncultured Rhizobiaceae group bacterium | reverse complement strand
GATGTTGCGGAAGAAGAAAAAGAACCACGCGGTAAAAAACGCGGCCGTGGTCGTCGCAAGCATAACGATGATGATAATCAAACGGAAACAGAAGATAATTCATCTGAAAATAATCAGACTTCATCTGATGAGACCGATAATGATGATGACAATCCACGCAAGAAGCGCCGCAGAGGCAAGCGCGGTGGGCGTCGTCGTAATGGCGAGGAAACCAATGCTGAAAACCAGACAGGTGACACGACTGAATCAGATCAAGCTTCTAGCGATGCGCAAAGCAATGAAGTTACCAATAAATCTGATGCGGTAGAAACAACACCAACTGTAGAGGCAGAAGCAGAGCAACCAAAACCGAAATCACGTTCTACAGTACGCAGGAAAGCGCCCATTTCAAAGCCGGCTGAACCTGCAGAAATTGAAGCCTCTTCGGAAAGTGAAAGCCAAAAGCCTGTTGAAGAGCCTGAAAAACCTAAACCTCGCCGAACGACGCGCCGCAAAAAGCCTGAAGAGACTGAAGTTACGAAAGTAGAAAACACTACTGAAACATCATCCGAACCTTCACAGGAAACTGACTCTGAGGCATCAGAAGAAAAATCTGACGATGGTGAGAAAAAGAAAAAGGGTTGGTGGAACCGCGGCGGTGGTTTCTTCTAGCCCTGACATAATCAAGCATGCAGTTTGACCCACCCCTCATCAAAACACGGCTTGTAGAGCGCTATAAGCGTTTTCTGGCCGATGTTGAGATGCCTTCTGGTGAAATCATAACCGTTCATTGCGCAAACCCGGGTTCAATGTTGGGTCTTACAGACCCTGGCAATAACGCCTGGATTTCTGATAGCCAAAATCCAAAACGAAAACTTCGATATTCCCTTGAAATTATCGAAGTTGATGGCGTTATGGTTGGCATAAACACCTCGCACCCCAATAAACTTGCCAAAGAAGCAATTGAGGCGAATAGAATTCCGCAGCTTTCTGGCTATGAAACACTTAAAACAGAAGTAAAATACGGAGAGAATTCCCGTATCGATATTTTGTTACAAGACGTTCATAAGCCCGACACCTACGTCGAAGTTAAAAATGTTCACTTTATCAGAACCCCCGGCTTGAATGAGTTTCCAGATAGTGTAACCGCCCGTGGCGCCAAGCATCTGGATGAAATGGCAAGAGAGGTTGAAAAAGGAAATCGCGCTGTCATGTTATATGTAATTCAGCGCAATGATGGGGATCGATTTCAATTCGCATCGGATCTTGATCCGAATTATTTTGAAGCTTTTCAACGCGCACATGCAAAAGGTGTTGAAGCCATCGCCATTCGCTGTAATGTAGGCATTGAGGGAATTGAAGCCGTTGATTTGTTACAGATTAACGACATCAAAAGCATATGAAGATCAGGGTATAACATGACAGCTTATATAGAAGCAGCACAGGCGCCGCTGAAAAACACAGGTGCAATAAAGATTTACAACGAAGACGATTTTGCAGGGATGCGAAAGGCTTCACAAATAACAGCTAAATGTCTTGATGAACTTTCTTATATGATCAAGCCCGGTGTTACAACTCAGGAAATAGATGATTTCGTTTATCAATTTGGTGTTGAACACAATGCCTATCCGGCAACATTGAACTACCGCGGATTTACAAAATCATGCTGTACTTCAATCAATCACGTTGTCTGTCATGGTATTCCAAACGAAAAACCATTGCGTGAAGGCGAGATAATAAACGTCGATGTAACCTATGTCATTGACGGATGGCATGGTGATTCTAGCCGCATGTATGCAGTCGGAGAAATCAAACGCGCTGCAGAACGATTAATCGAAGTTACTTATAAGTCCCTTATGCTGGGGATCGAAGCTGTAAAACCCGGCAACACAACCGGTCATATTGGTGAGGCAATCCAAAAATATGCTGAGAGTGAAAGATGCTCTGTAGTGCGTGAGTTTTGCGGCCATGGTGTGGGCAAACTATTCCATGACGCTCCCAATGTCCTGCATTACGGTCGTGCGGGTGAAGGCGTTGAATTGCGCCCTGGAATGATCTTCACAATCGAACCAATGATCAACTTGGGACGTCCAAGCGTAAAAGTCCTGGGCGATGGCTGGACCGCTGTAACACGAGATCGTTCTTTGACAGCACAATTTGAACATTCTGTTGGTGTGACAGAAAACGGCTGCGAGATATTTACGGCCTCGCCCGCAGGATATACACTTCCACCATATGCCTAATGAGCAGACTTGGTAAGCGGATGAATACAAAAGAAAACGGTTTTGAAGAGGTGAGCCCAACCGTTAAGGATTCGCATGGACACCGCAGCCGTTTAAAATCCAGATTCATGAAGAGTGGTGCGGGTGCGCTTGCAGATTATGAACTTCTTGAACTTTTACTATTCCGCTCAATACCTCGTAGAGATACCAAGCCGATTGCCAAGAACTTGATTAATGTTTTTGGTTCATTTTCAGAAGTTTTGGCCGCACCACCTGAACGCCTCGCTGAGATCAAAGGCATTGGGCAATCAACCATTACAGATTTTCAAATTGTAAAGGCATCTGCTGAAGCGCTTGTTTCAGGACAAGTGCGAGAAAAGCCCCTGCTTGGCTCATGGTCATCGGTCATAGACTATTGCAGAACCGCCATGGCATTTGAGGACAAGGAACAATTCAGAATTCTTTTTCTGGACAAGAAGAACAAGTTGATCAAAGACGAAGTTCAACAGGTTGGAACAGTGGATCACACGCCAGTCTATCCGCGTGAAGTTGTCAAACGTGCCTTGGAACTCTCGG
>CALFBU010000239.1 GCA_937951455.1 uncultured Rhizobiaceae group bacterium | reverse complement strand
TTGTGGAACAGCAATCAGTAGACGACAATTATTTGTACCCAAATCCAGCGCTGCATAAGCATTTGCATAATGCGCTCTACGTGGATTTGCCGGTTGCCGCTCAGAAAAGTTCACAGCTGTGGAAGCGTCCAACTTGGCCTTGTTTAAATTGTTGGGCTCAAAAGCAGCATCTGGTGTCCGCTGCGGTGCAGACCGTACATTACGAATTGAATCGTGACGCAGATTTTTTTGTTTCCTGAAAGGATAACGTCTTCGCTTTTTTGGAGGATACACGTCATTTTTAATGCCACCAGCATTCAAGCTTGTGTCATTGCCATTAGCCGCGTTCTCATCGCCGGCCAAATAACCGGAGCCATCCTTGCCTCTTTTTGAAGACACGTTACCGCCCTCTTGAGAGACTTCAGGCGGGGTATTTGTATGGGTCGCGACACCATCTGCAAAAGTATTTGTAACTTTTTGCTTCGAGTCTGCGGACCTTCGTCTACGCCGCCGTCTCGGGTTTGGCCCCTTCCCTATTGGCTTATCGCCATTGGAAAGATTGCTCACACCGAATATCCTTTTTAATCAGGCAACTTGCCCATTAAATATTTTTCTGTTGAAAACAGCGTAACACCGAGACAAGAAACCGCCAAGAGAAATTATTCTTCTGATATGAATTTTCGAAGTTTCAACTTATGGTTTTTCTTGAAGGGCCTTTAAATCTGAAAGCTCAAAATCCTCAGTTTGTACAAGGACACTATCCTTATCAGCGAATATGATGCCGTAAGAAGAAGGCTCATTGACCTCCATATGAAAATCCATCGTATCAAAAAGCATCGGCATTTGCCCAACTGTACTTTTGAAAACCGCAAACGGCACACCTTTATGATGGCCTGAGATTGTTCTGTGAACATGGCCACAAATAATCTGGCTTACATTGTTATGAGTTTTGACATGATCATAAAAAGGATCACCATCAATAAGCTTGATCGTGTCCATTGCCACAAAACCAGTATCGTGGGGCGGATGATGCATGAAGACGATACAATCTTTTTCCCCTGCCGATGCCAATTGCGCATCAAGCCAAGCCAAACGCTTTTCGCATAATTTACCCATATGGGATAACGGGTAATCGTAAGGTGGCCCATGCAAGGTATCGAGCAATATTAGCCGCACCGCACCCATATCGATGACCTGTTGAACAAAACCATTCTCATCCAATTCAGCGTCATCAAACACAGTCAGGAAATTTTCGCGATTGTCGTGATTGCCCAACAAAAGCTTATAGGGAATGTCTAAATCCTTGAGACGGTTCTGAAGCATTCGATAGGAAACAATATCACCCTTGTCCGTAATATCACCGCAGAAGATCACCAGATCCGCATCACTGTTAAATTCATTGACGTGGGCAATCCCTTTTTCAAGCTGAACATCAGGATCAAACTTTCCTGCACCCACTTCTGGCTGCATATGCGTGTCAGTGAAAACAACAATCTTCTGCATCAGGACAACCTCCTAAACACCCAGATATCGCTCTTGAACATCGCTCGACTTTTGAAGTTCAGTTGACGTCCCACTCCACACTACTTGACCTTTTTCGACGATGTAATGACGGTCTGCGAGTTTAAACAAATCATTCAGGTTTTTATCAATTACCAAAATAGAGAGACCACTGTCACGAATTTGCGCAAGTGCATTCCAGATTTTATCCCTAATCAAAGGCGCCAGCCCTTCGGTTGCCTCATCCAGAATAAGAAGCTTCGGGTTGGTCATCAGCGCACGTCCAACGGCCAGCATCTGTTGCTCACCACCAGACAACAAATTACCCATGGAAGTTTTTCGTTCTGCGAGTTCAGGAAAGAGATCATATATCCCGTCAAGCGTCCATGGATTTGACATTGCAAGATGGTTGGAAGCTGTAGCAATCAGGTTTTCACGCACGGAAAGATTGGGGAAAATCTGTCGCCCTTCCGGTACCAACCCCAGACCAAGCTGAGCCATTTTGAAAGGCTTGCTGCCCATGACTTCAACACCATCCAGCTTAATCGAACCGGCACGCGGTTTTAGAATGCCCATCAGCGAATTAACTGTTGTCGTCTTACCCATGCCATTGCGACCCAACAACGTTATCACCTCACCTGCATCAATCTCGAAAGACATGCCAAACAGCGCCTGACTGGTGTCATAATAAGTTTCGATATCTTCAACGCGTAGCATGATTTAGGCCTCACCCAGATAAGCTTCACGCACATCTTTGTTGGCACGGATTTCATCTGGCGTTCCTGTTGCAATCAACTTGCCATAAACCAGAACTGAAATTCTGTCCGCCAGTTCAAACACGGCATTCATATCATGCTCAACCAAGAGTATTGCCCTTTCCTGTTTTAGAGACTTGAGCAAGGTAACCATCAGTGCCGTTTCTTCGGTACCCATCCCGGCCATCGGTTCATCCAGAAGAAGAAAAACCGGATTGGTTGCCAGTGCCATGGCAATCTCCAATTGCCTGCGTTCACCATGCGAAAGTTCTGAAGCTTTTGTTAAAGCGCGATCCTGAAGACCGACCTGAACCAGCGCATCCATAGCTCCCTGACGCAATTCGACTTGTGTTGAAGCGGGTTTCCAAAACTTGAACGAATGCCCTTGGTGCGCTTGCACAGCCAGCGCCACATTGTCCAAAACAGTGAAATCCATAAAGACGGATGTAATCTGAAAAGAGCGCGCAAGCCCAATGCCTGAACGTTTGTGGATCGGCAGTTTGGTGACCTCTTTGCCCTTGAAATACACTCTGCCGGCATCAGGGAATTGTTCGCCAAATAGCTGGGTAATCAGCGTTGTTTTGCCAGCGCCATTAGGACCGATGATGGCGTGGACTTCATCAAGGCGAACATCCAGATTGACATCATCGGTTGCAACCACGCCACCAAATGACTTCTTCAATCCTTCAACTTTCAAAAGCACTTCGCTCATGATTTCCAGCCCCCCTGCCAACCTCTTTGTATGAGGCCGTTTACGCCACCTTTGATGAAGAGAACCGAAAGGATCAGGATGACACCGAAAGGCAGCGCCCAATAGATTGTGTAGACGGAGAGAACTTCCTCGATCAGCAGGAATGAAACAGCGCCAAGAACCGGACCGAACAAAGACCCTGCTCCGCCCAATATGACCATGAACATCAACTCGCCAGAGCGTGTCCAGGTCATGGTATCCGCCGTAATAAAATCCTGAAGATTGGCAATCAATGCACCAGCCAGCCCGCACATGGCACCTGAAATAACGTAGGCCGTTAAGCGATAGGCATAGGTATTGTAACCCAGCGCCTTCATTCGCGCTTCATTGGAATTACAACCGCGCAAAACCATCCCAAATCGGGAATGCACAATGCGGAAAGTTGCGTAAATACAAAGCACCAACAGCGTGTAGCAAAAGAGGAAAAAGGTAAGCCCGTCCGAGATATCAATAATCCCAAAGTCAGAACGAGACCACAACGTCATACCATCATCGCCACCATATTCTTCCAGTGACAAAAAGAAGTAGTAGGCCATCTGCGCGAAGGCCATGGTTATCATGATGAAATAAACGCCCTTGGTGCGAAGACTGATTGCTCCCGTGACCAAGGCAAACAGAGCCGAAGCGCCCATGGCTAGTGGAAAATGTAACCATGCAGATTCGTATCCATGATAAGCAGGAA
>CALFBU010000238.1 GCA_937951455.1 uncultured Rhizobiaceae group bacterium | reverse complement strand
TTTGCGGGGTGATTAGAACGGTTACCATGCCGTTTGCTTTGGCGGGTTCCAGGTTGCGGGGCAGGTCTTCGAACATCGCCGCAGATTTTGCGTTTACACCGTGATCTTTCAAAAACTTCGCAAAAGGTTCTGCTTTTGGTTTTGGCTCAAAGTTGGAAGCCACGATATCAAACATGCCTTCAAAAAGACCCGGATCAACATCCATGGCAGTTAGCGTATCTGTTGCGTGTTTGACGGAGCCATTGGTATAAATCAGACGGCGACCGGGTAGCTTTGCCAAAATGTCATTTAATTCCGGGTTTTTCGGCAAGGGCGAATAATCAATATCGTGTACTACATCCAAAAAGCCTTGCGGATCGATGTTCTTGGTTTCCATTAATCCGCGCAATGTCGTGCCGTAGTCGCGGTATAAATCTTTTTGCAGCTTCCTTGCTTCCACCCTATCAAGCCCTGTAAGATCAGAAACATATCCCGTCATGAGCACATCAATCTGGCTAAAAAGATCGCAATGTCGTGGGTAAAGTGTGTTGTCGAGGTCAAAGACCCACGTATCAATATTCTTGAAATTTTCCATGTGGCTTCCTTGCCATGTTTCTTGACCTAATGCGAGAGCTGATGCACTTCTAGGCGCATGAACCTTTGGATAATCATCACCGTAGCAGCGGCTTTTCTGCAAAACATTCGCTCAAGTCTTCAAAAGCACTTAAAAAATGTGATGGGTTCGACAGGCGCTACGTTTGTGCGATTTGGTTTTGGCGTCCCCTTTGCATTTCTCTATTGGTACATATTGATTTATGGTTTCGGTTTTCAACTCCCAGACTTAACCTTCAAATTTTTTCTATGGGCAACAATTGCCTCTTGTGCGCAAATCCTTGCAACGTTTCTGCTCGTCTATCTCTTTTCGTTTAGGAATTTCACCGTTGGAACCGCTTATTCAAGAACGGAGCCGGCTCAAACTGCCATTTTTGCCTTGATACTTTTTGGCGAAAAATTATCTTTAGGCAGCATTCTTGCAATCTGCGTAAGCATCATTGGCGTGATGATGATATCAGTTGCCCGGTCTGCCATCACGTTAAAAACAGTCTTCACATCCGTACTCAGTCGTACTGCGCTTATTGGCCTGGCTTCAGGCACTTTATTCGGATTATCAGCTGTGAGTTATCGTGAAGCATCTTTATCCATCGACCACGAATTTTTCATGGTACAATCTTCCACCACATTATTATATGCAATCACCTTGCAAACCTTGATGATGTTACTTTGGATGAGCATCTTTCAAAGAGACGAGTTGCCTAAAATACTAAAGGCATGGAAACCTGCCCTTGCAGTCGGCTTTGCTGGTGCTACCGCGTCTTTTGGTTGGTTTACAGCTTTCACGCTTCAACAAGCAGCACTCGTAAAAGTCGTAGCGCAAATCGAAATGATCTTCACATTTGCAACATCTGTTTTCTTTTTTAAAGAAGCCATCAATCGGCTGGAAGTCATAGGATGCATTTTAATCACTGCCGGCATCATTTTGCTGGTGTTGATATAAGCGTGTTATGGCTTGATGATGGTACCAGCACCGTGCTCGGTGAATAATTCCAGGAGAACGGCATGTGGTTTCTTGCCGTTGACAATTACAACGCCTTCCACCCCTTCATCCTCATCACCAAGTGCATCTATACAGGTGCGTACTTTCGGGATCATGCCGCCGTTGATCGTGCCGTCTTTAATCAGCGCTTCCGCATCCTTGATGGTCAGTTCCTTGATCAGGTTTTTGTCATTATCCAGAACCCCTTCGATATCGGTCAGGAACAACAGGCGCTTGGCATCCAGAGCGCTTGCCAGTACGCCCGCGAACGTATCCGCATTGACGTTATAAGTCTTGCCATCGCGACCGAAGCACACGGGGGCAACAACCGGAATAAGCCCTGCTTCAATTACCAGATCAAGGACCGTGGAATCGACTTCTTTCGGTTCGCCGACAAAGCCCAAATCAACGATGCGCTCAATGTTGGAATTCGGATCAACAGACGTGCGGCGAAGTTTTTCAACAAGCACCATATTACCGTCTTTGCCGCAAAGCCCGACAGCGCGCGCGCCTTCCGCATTGATATTGGCGACGATGGATTTATTGATAGAGCCAGCAAGCACCATCTCCACAATCTCGATTGTCGCTTGATCGGTGACGCGAAGCCCGTCTTTAAATTCTGATTTGATACCCATCTTATCGAGCATGGAGCCAATCTGAGGGCCGCCGCCGTGCACCACAACCGGGTGGACACCTGCTTGTTTCAAGAGCGCGATATCACGACAAAAAGCCTTGCCGAGACTTTCATCCCCCATAGCATTGCCGCCGTATTTAACGACCACTGTTCGCCCTGCATAGCGTTGCATATAGGGCAGAGCCTGCGCAAGAATTTCTGCCTCATGAAGGCCTTCGGTTTCAGTTTTTTCAGTCATGATATATTCGCCTGTTTCAGGTGAATGTCATAACTCTAAAATTTCATATGAGCAACGGGCTGGCTCTATTTTGAGAACCTAATCATGCCCCAGTTTACGATCAAAGCAGCAATTGCAAGTTCAAACCAAGCCAAGGGTAAAGCAACCATAAGAATTTGCAATGTAGCCAGGTTCATGTTGAAAAGCCCAAGCCATAAGATAACAAAGATAGCCAACCACAAAAGTGTTGCTGCTTTTAAAGCGTTTTCAATACTTCGGCCAAAATTTTTGAGGTAAAGCCAAGAAAAACCAGTGACTGCAAAGAGCAAAATTGTATCCCAGATGCCCCAGATCATGAAAACTGGTAAGTTCATGGGAGCAATATTAGTAACCTGCGGAAAAGCTTCCTGCATCATCGGCATCACGAATAGAAAATAGCGTAAAATTTCTGAGGCATTGATCCAAACTGCATTGACGAGAAGCGTGAGTAGAAATGCACGTGTGAAAAATGGTTTTTCAAAAGTCTCTGTATTAGCAAGATGCGTCATAATACTATCTTTCTATCTAGAAGTTGCATCAATGTTTTTGTGTAAGATCGAAGCGGGGTAACATCATTAAGGGAGCGTGAGAAAGACCACAGTCCCTGAGCTGAAGTAGCCGTAAACTTGGACAATTCAATCATTTCGGTATCCAATAAATTTCTCTGATTACTATTCTTTAAAGCATTTAAAAAACCCAGCTCTAGTCTTTTATTATGAGACTTTACGATGTCCATCACGGTGCGATCATGGGGGCCAGTTTCAGTCATGGTATTAGCCATGAGACATCCGGGAAAAGGCGTCCCTATTTCTTCTGCCCTTGAAATTTGGAATAAAAAGTAGTCTTCAATGGATTGCAAATTGGCGTTTTGTGCTTCTACGCCACGAAAGGCTGGGCTAACGATTTCATTTTTGTATCCATCTAGGCAGGCCAAGTATAATGCATGCTTGCCTCCGGTTTCTGAGTAAATAGCATGTCGGCTAGCACCAGTAACTTTTACCAAGTCATCCATGGAGGTTGCAAAATATCCATGATTCCAAAATTGCCACATGGCTGCTTTGGTAATGGTCTCTTTGTTGTGTGTTTTTTTTCTCGGCATAAGTTTAGTTAACAGAACAAACGTTCTGCTACAAGTGAAAAAATACTTTGCCCTAAAAAACGGATGCAATCACAGCGCGAAGTTCTGCCATGCCTTCACCTTTTTCCGATGAGGTGGTGAGAACTTCAGGATACGCAGCAACATGTTTCGAAAGTTTGGTGAGCGTCTCTACTTGAAGTTTTTCCAGAGCGGCCACTTTAATCTTGTCAGATTTTGTCAGCACTACCTGATAAGAACATGCAGCCTTGTCCATCATCTTGAAAACTTCTTCGTCGTTCTTTTTGATGCCATGGCGGGAATCTATCAAAATGAAGACACGACGCAGGGTTGTGCGTCCGCGAAGATAGGAAAACACAAGCCGCGTCCAGGCTTCCACTTGCGCCTTGGGTGCTTTTGCGTAGCCATAGCCAGGCATGTCAACGATGGCATATTCCGGCACATCATCGTCACCGCCACCTTTGGGAATGAAGTAGTTAAGCTCTTGGGTTCGCCCGGGTGTATTTGAAGTACGCGCCAAACCTTTTTGATTGACGAGTGCATTTATCAGCGAGGATTTGCCAACATTGGAGCGTCCTGCAAACGCAATCTCTGCAGGGCCTTCTGGTGGCATGAATTTCATCGAGGGCACGCCGAGCAGAAATTCCCATCCTCTGGCAAACAAAAGCCGCCCTTTTTCAAGAGCGGCTTGGCTAAATTCATTTGGCTTATCATCCAACATAATTAAGAAGTTTCTTTCGGCTTACGTTTGAACAAGCCTTTGAGATTGTCCATGAGAGCTAGCTCTGCACCATGACGCTTCATGATGATGCCCTGTTGGATAAGGCTCAATGTGTTGTTCCAAGCCCAGTAGATTACGAGACCAGCTGGGAAAGATGCCAGCATGAACGTAAAGACAAGCGGCAACCATTTAAAGATCATGGCCTGTGTAGGATCCGGCGGGGCAGGGTTCATCTGGAATTGCAGGAACATGGTAATACCCATGATTACCGGCCAAATACCAACCAGGAATAAACCACCCACTTCAAACGGTAATAGGCCAAACAGGTTGAATATTGATGTTGGGTCTGGCGCGGCCAAATCCTGAATCCAGCCAAAGAATGGCGCATGGCGCATTTCAATGGTGACAAACAACACCTTGTAGAGGGCAAAGAAGACCGGAATTTGCACAAGCATCGGTAGACAGCCCGCAGCTGGATTAATCTTCTCGCGTTTATAAATCGCCATCATTTCCTGTTGCTGCTTCATCTTGTCATCACCATAACGCTCACGCATTTCGGTCATTTCTGGCTGAACCTTTTTCATCTTCGCCATGGAGGCGTAAGACATATTAGCTAGCGGCAGGAAGATTGCCTTGATGATAACAGTTGCACCAAGGATCGCGACACCGAAGTTTCCAAATATTCCGTGTAGCCAGTGGATGAGCCAGAAGAGTGGCTTCGTGATAAAGTAGAACCAGCCCCAATCAATCATCAGATCAAAGTTATGAATGTTCAGGTCTTCCTGATAACCGTCAATGATCTCGGTTACCTTGGCACCCGCAAACAGCTTGTTGCTTACCTCACTCGTGCTACCGGCAGCAATGCTTGTTACTTCACCAACAAAGTCTGTTTGGAAAAGTTCAGCACCGGTATCAGAGTGGAAAAATCTAGGCTTGAAAGAAGTGCCAGGGATAAGCGCCGCAGCCCAATATTTATCAGTGATGCCGAGCCAACCTCTTGGCGTTCTTGCCAGAGAAATTTCTTTGGCTTCGCGCACGTCATCATAATCAACTTCTTCATACTCATCATCGCCAAAGTGGCCAATCAGGCCTTCATGCAAAACGAAAATACCTTGCGTGTCCGGTTCACCAAAACGCGCGATGCGACCGTAGGGGGTTAATTCGACCGGATCAGAAGATGTATTGGCAATACGATCTGTGATCGTGAACATGTATTTATCATCAAGCGCGATTTCACGTTCAAATCGAATACCCTTGTCATTTGTCCAATCCAGCGTAACGCTCGAGTTTGCGCCCAGAGTATTTGCACTTGCATTCCAGACGGTATTGGCACTTGGAACTTCACCGGCAGTTGGTGAGTTCAAATACCCAAATTCTGCAAAATAAGGATTACTGCTGTTGCGTGGTGAAAGAAGTGTAATAAGCGGTGACTCTTCAGTGTTTTCCACTTTGTATTTTTTCAAACGAAGATCATCAATGCGCGCACCGCGCAAGTTAAGCGAACCGATGAGAAGTTCTGTGTCAATTGTAAGACGTTTTTCTTCTTCAGCTTCGCTTTCATTATTGGACGCGGGTGCTTGCGCTGTCGTGGTATCGCTCTGCGGAATGGCGGCATTATCCGAAGGTGAGGCCTGACCGGATTGCACCGCTTCACGCTGGGCGATAATTTCGGCTTGCTTGCGTTCTTCTTCGACGATGGGTCCAATGTAGAAAACCTGCCATAGAACCAGCACAAGAACGGAAAGCCCGATTGCCAGAAACGTATTACTATTATTGCCGTTCATAAGTTTTAGTCCCGTTACGTATATTTGGTTTTGTGGGAGATGTTATGTGCCGCATCGCCCGAATTTTTAGTTTTTCCTAGAGCCTTTTGCCCCGTTCCTATGAACATGGTCAAGTGCCTGTTCTAAATCCTTTAAAATTGATGCAAAATTTTGGGTTAATGCACCATATTTCCCTATAAGAACATAGTCATGAGTGGGCAAGGATTTTTCTGCAAATGTCTTGGAAACAGCTTCTCTTAACCTGCGGCGTATACGATTACGAACAACTGCGTTTCCTACTTTTTTGGTTACCGTATAGCCTACACGCGAATACTCTGTGTTTCTATGCGTTTCAGAAGCTTTTGCTTCCAAAATAAATGATTTGGCTGAATAACGTTTTCCTGCCCTTAAACGCAAAAATTCCGAGCGCTTCTTGAGTGTTGGAACTCTTTTTGAAGTTAACTCGGAAATCTGCCGGTGTTTAGACAAGTCCGGCTCCAATACCATAAATATGATTTTGCAGTTTAAGCAGGCTTATGCAGATAATTTCTTGCGGCCTTTTGCACGACGTGCAGCGATTACTTTGCGGCCACCTGCTGTTGCCATGCGTGAACGAAAGCCGTGTCTGCGAGCGCGAACAAGATTGCTTGGTTGAAATGTACGTTTCATATTCAAATATCCGCAGGTTTAGTGCGAACCCTCAAAATTATTATCGGCGGTATTGAGCTCATCAGAACAAAGTAAATACTGGCCAAAAACCATATAAATTTTCTATTATTCGAAGAAAACTCGAAGTGTGCTAAAAGACACATACCCAGTTGTTGAACGGCTTATAGTGGGATAAATAGAACAAGTCAAGAAAACGCTTGCCAGGAACCAATAAATTTTATGATTTGCGACAAGACAAAAGCGGACACATAATTGTCATCATAGTTGATGGCGAGCAAAGCTCATTTGGGCTAATCCTGCATGTGATATTTGAATTTTAATTATTGATACTAAACAAAGTTTACTAGATGACTTCCGTTGAAGACAAAAAACCTACAAACCCGATAAAAAAATGGGGCGCGCTCGGCGTTATAGCGCTGCTTTTGGCGATTGGCTATTGGGCTGGAATTTTTGAGCATTTTGGATTGTCCAGCTTCATCAAACACCGTCAGGATGTGGGAGCATACGTCGATGACAACTTTATTCTTGCCGGGGCTGCATTTATTCTCCTCTACGCAGGGTTAGTTGCCATTTCATTTCCAGGTGCCTCGTTTCTAACCATCGCTTCTGGATTTTTCTTTGGCGGCATCATCGGCGGTATGTTCGCAGTCATAGGTGCAACCATCGGTGCCGTTATTATTTTTGTGATTGCCAGAACGTCCTTCGGTGACTTTTTGAAAGACAAAGCTGGCCCGTTTGTAAACAAGATGATCGACGGTTTCAAAAAAGAGTCTTTTCAATATCTGCTGACACTTCGATTGGTTCCTGTCTTTCCATTTTGGGCACTTAACATTGTTCCAGCCCTATTGGATATGAAGGTAAAGCCCTACGCTTTGGCAACCTTCATTGGCATTATCCCAGGCACATTTACCTATGCTTATATTGGCACAGGCATGGATAGCATCATTTCTGATGTAGTAGAAAAACAACCAGGCTGCGCAGAGGCAGGAACTTGCGAGATCAATTTTGGTTCTTTTGTTACACTCGAAATATTGATTGCAATTATCCTATTGGCTGTAATTTCAATCCTGCCAGTTATCATTAAAAAAATTCGTGGCGGCAAACCCGTTGCTGACGAAGCAAAATAAGTTCAAGGAAAAGACCATGGCTGAAGTTTTAACACCTGATATTTGCGTGATAGGCGCGGGTTCTGGCGGCTTGAGTGTTGCTGCTGCAGCCGCTGCCTTTGGGGTTTCAGTTGTGCTGATTGAAAAAGGCAAAATGGGTGGCGACTGTCTGAACTATGGGTGTGTCCCGTCAAAGGCAATTCTGGCTGCCGGCAAACATGCACAGTCCATACGTGACGCTGAGAAATTCGGGGTTACGGTATCTGGCGAGCCAAAGGTTAACTTCAAAAAAGTGCATGACCATATCCATGATGTCATTGCCCAGATTGAACCCAATGATTCTGTTGAACGCTTCACAGGTTTGGGCGTTGAGGTAATACAGGCCGAAGGCCGCTTTAAGGATGAGCGCACAGTTATTGCAGGTGACAAGGAAATTAAGGCACGTCGTTTTGTCATTGCTACCGGGTCCTCTGCATTTGTTCCACCAATCAAAGGGCTCGATACCGTTCCCTATCTTACCAACGAAACCCTTTTTGAAAATACCAAGAAAATGGGTCATCTTGTAATCATTGGCGGTGGCCCCATCGGTATGGAAATGGCGCAAGCACATAGACGCCTTGGCTGTGAAGTTACAGTTCTTGAAGGTGCTAAGGCACTTGGCAAAGATGATCCTGAATTAACCTCTATCCTGCTTGAAAAACTGGAGGAAGAGGGTGTCGTACTTGTCGAAGGCGCAATGGTGGCAAACATCACGCCGCGCGGCAAACAAGGCATACGCATAGCCTACACCAAAGACGACAAGGAACATTCCGTTGATGCCACGCATTTGCTGGTTGCCACTGGGCGTTCGGCTAACGTGGATGGTCTCTCGCTGGGGGCAGCCGGTATAGAATACACAAGGCGCGGCATAACGGTTTCCAAAGACTTACGCACGACCAACAAGCGCGTTTATGCCATCGGCGATGTAACGGGCGGTTTGCAATTTACCCATGTCGCTGGCTATCACGCGGGTCTGATTATTCGCGGTATTTTATTCCGCAAAAAAGCAGTGCCAAATGATACAATGATACCCTGGGTTACCTACACAGAGCCAGAACTAGGGCATGTTGGTTTAACCGAAGAACAAGCACGTGAAAAATATGGCAAGGTAAAGGTTTTACGCTGGCCCTACCATGAAAACGACCGTGCCGTAGCTGAACGAAAAACCACCGGCCTCATAAAAATGGTGACGAATAAAAAAGGCCTTATCGTGGGCGTTTCCATTGTTGGCACTGGCGCTGGTGAGATGATGAACATGTGGGCGCTAGCTATCACCAACAAGCTGAAAGTTGGAGATGTCGTGGGTTATGTCTCGCCGTATCCAACATTGTCCGAGATCGGCAAAAGAGCTGCGGTTACCAATTATACGTCTCTTTCGCGAAAACCGATTATCAGAAGTGTTATCCGGTTCTTGCAGAAGTTTGGATAGGCAACCTTCGATGAAGCTTGAAGAACAACAACAAAAGCTTGGAATTTTCAAACGCTTGACCCGCGCTGTTCAAACGGGTCTTTCTGTAAAGCTTCTCATTTTGACGGCTATTTTTGTGCTCATCGCAGAAATTTTGATTTTTGTACCCTCAATTGCAAATTTCAGAAATGACTGGCTCAAAGAACATTTGCTAACGGCAGAAGCTGCCAGCATTGTTTATCTGGACACAAACGATCTCATGTTAAGTGAAGGCGCAGGAAAAGACTTGCTCGAAGCGACAGAGGCCATCACCGTAGCGATTAGACGCGACGGCATTTCAAGGCTAATGGCAACATCTGGCAAAACTGGAGATATCACACAGCACATTGATTTGGATAATTCCACAGCCTTTGGCTCAATCAGGAGTTCCATGTCTATGCTGTTTGCTGAGCCTACTTCACAATATCGCGTTTTTGGTACCATGCGTTCAAGCCACGCTATTATGGAGCTTGTTCAGGAGGCTAAATATATTCAGGCATCGATGTGGAAATATGCTCGCAATGTCGCATTCTTGTCCTTGCTGATTTCCATTTTTACAGCCGCCCTGGTTTATCTGGCGCTGTACAGGCTTATCGTTTTGCCAATCATTCGAATTTCTTCAAACATGGACGAGTTTTCCAAAACCCCGCAAAACGCATCGCTCGTCTACAAGCCAACCAAAAGGTTGGATGAAATCGGTACGGCAGAAAAACGTTTGGCCGCTTTTCAAGGCGACTTGCAACAAACCTTGAGACAGCGTCAGAGACTGGCTGATCTGGGTTTGGCGGTTTCCAAAATCAATCATGATCTGCGTAATATTTTGGCCTCTGCGCAATTGTTTTCAGATCGGTTGACCAGCCTTCCAGACCCTACCGTTCAACGGTTTGCGCCTAAGTTGATTAAAACGATCGATAGGGCAGTGGATTATACAAAATCAGTAATCGATTACGGCCGAGCCTTGGAAGCCCCACCGAAACGTCGAAAGCTGATCTTGAATGTAGTCGCCAACGATGTTGCAGACTTGCTCGGCCTTGAAAACAGTCTCGCAATCAGATGGAGGAATGACATACCTTTGGACTTGCAAGCAGACGCGGATCCGGAGCAATTGTTCAGAATTTTAATGAACCTCTGCAGAAACGCCCAACAGGCTATGATCGACGCAAATCTTGAAGGGCGAGATAAAGTCCTGACGGTCAGTGCGGAACGTTTGCATAATGAAGTTCACATCAAGGTTTGTGACACGGGCCCCGGCATCCCTGACCATGTAAAAGAGAAAATTTTCACGCCTTTTGAAGGGTCAACCAAATCCGGTGGAACAGGGCTGGGCATGGCAATTGTCATGGAATTGCTGAAAGCGCATGGTGGCTCAATTTCGATTTCGAAAACAGATGAAACGGGCACAGAATTTCATCTCATAATCCCTGACCAAGCCTGAGTTCTCAATAATTCAAATATTATTTTACCCTGATTTAAAAAACCATTTAAAAAGGCTTGCTTTTATCTCTCATTGGCATTACCACCACAACCTGCAGGCATCGTTGCCCGCAATCTAAAATGCGCACTCGTAGCTCAGCTGGATAGAGTACTTGACTACGAATCAAGGGGTCGGGAGTTCGAATCTTCCCGAGTGCGCCATTTTACTTTTTTAAAATCGATCTCTCATTGCATACCAAGTCAATGCCAGTGGTAACAGAGGCCATCTAAGTGCTGCGCCTCCTGGGAATTTTGGGGTTGGCAGTTTGCTGATGATATCGAACTTTGCCATTTGACTGTTTACAGCTTCTGCTACGATTTTGCCTGCCATGGTTGCCATGTGAACGCCTGAGCCTGAATAGCCTGAGATATTGATAATGCCGTCGTTGCGAAACTCAAAATGTGGCAGGCGCTTGTAGGTGATGGCAAGCGTGCCACCCCATGCGTAGTCGATGCGCGCATCTTTCAGTTGTGGAAAAACTTGCAGCATGGGCTTGCGAACAGTTTTGGTGATGTCGCTTGGAAACTTGTAGGAATAGTTTTCTCCACCGCCAAAGAGCATTCGATTGTCTTCAGAAATGCGAAAATAATTGACCACGAAACGGCTGTCATGCACGCATTCCCCATCGCGGATTAAAGACTTGCACATCTCATCGCTCAGCGGTTCTGTTGCGATAATAAAATTATTAATCGGCATCACCCGATCAGCAACATGCCCATCAAGATCGCCTAAATATCCGTTGGTCGCTAGAATAATTTTATTCGCTGAAATTTCAGCCTCATCGGTTTTGACCTTGCCGCTTTCGAATTGTGTTACACGGCTCATTTCAAAAACTGTCGCGCCTGCCTTTAAAGCAGCTCGTGCCAAACCTCGCGCATAGTTCAAAGGATGCAAGTGTCCGCATTTTGTATCCAATTCTCCGCCATAATAATTGGGAGAACCTACTTTTTCACTCAAGGCCTGCGGGGTTAGATAAGACAGCGAGTGATAATCATATTTCTCATGCATCATCTCGACGTATTCTTTGGTTTCTTCGTCATAGCGTTTGCGATGATGAGCGCCAATATTGCCATCTTTATAAGCGCAGTCGATATTATGTATTTTAATGAGTTCACGCACCAGATCAGCGGCTTCTACGCCGATATCAAAAGCCTGTTTGGCATGTTCAAAACCAACCAGACTTTCCAACTCGTCCTGGCCGATACGCATGCCTGAACCAACTTGCCCGCCATTGCGACCCGATGCACCCCAGCCCACTCTATGCGCATCCAGCACACAGACTTTGTAACCCAGTTCGGATAAATGCAGCGCAGAGGAGAGGCCGGAAAATCCGGCACCAATAATAGCGATGTCAAATTTTAAAGCGCCTTTGGCATATGGAAAATCTTCAAGAGGCTCAGAAGAAGCTGCATACCAGGATGGCGCGTGTTGCCCCAGCTTATCATTGGCATCCAGCAGCGATAGCGCCATTAAACGTTCAAGAGCAGATGCTCACGCTCCCAAGGTGAAATCACTTTCATGAACTCATCATGCTCGATTTGTTTGACGCCGATAAAAATATCGACAAACTCTTTGCCAAGAACGCGCTTGAGATCATGACTAGCATCCAATGCATCAATCGCACCCAACAGCCCGAAAGGCAGATCACGGCTGCGTTCCTCAAATTCTACCGTTGCTTCATCGCGGGGTTTGATCTTTTTGGTCATGCCAAGATAACCGCAAGCAAGGGATGCGGCGATTGCAAGATACGGATTTGCATCAGCACCGATGACCCTGTTTTCAACGCGTCTGGCTGCAGGATTTGCGCGTGGTGCCCGAATACCAGCGGAGCGGTTGTCGTGGCCCCATTCCAGATTTACGGGCGCTGACATGTTGGGTACAAGACGGCGATATGAATTCACATAAGGCGCAGCAAAGGCACAGGCCGCGTACATGTATTTTTGCTGACCGCCGATAAAGTGATAAAATTCATCCGAGGCGGAGCCATCTTTCTTGGAGAAAATATTCTTGCCTGTTTTGCGGCTCAAAACACTTTGATGGACATGCATGGCACTGCCAGGCTGATCTTGCATCGGCTTTGCCATAAAGGTCGCATGAATACCACATTGAAGAGCTGCTTCGCGGATCAGGCGTTTATAAAGAAATACTTCATCAGCCAGTTTGAGTGGATCTCCATGCATGAGATTAATCTCAAGCTGTCCCGCGCCTGACTCTTGAATGATCGTATCAATATCGAGATTTTGGGCTTCTGCATAATCGTAAATGTGTTCGATAAAACGCTCATGTTCATCCACAGCCGATAATGAATAAGCCTGATTGGAAAGGCTGGCACGGCCAGAACGCCCAACAGGGGGTTCAAGCGGATTATCAGGATTTGTATTGGGCTTTGTCAGATAAAACTCGATCTCTGGTGAAACGATTGGCGTCCAGCCTTTTCGTTTGTAAAGTCCGATTACCTTTTTCAAAACATTGCGTGGGGCAAAGGCTATTTCATTGCCGTGCCTGTCAAATGCGTCATGTATGATTTGTATGGAAGGGTCATTTGCCCATGGTACCGCGCGTGCGGTCGCGATATCAGGCACAAGATAACAATCTGCATCAACGTCGTAGCCATCCGCCTCGATATCAGCATAGTCACCTGTAACACTCGACATAAACAGCGAGATGGGGAGGCGAATTTCGCTTTCCTTGATGTATTTGGATGCCGGCATAACTTTGCCGCGAGCAACGCCTGCCATGTCAGGAATAACACATTCAACTTCGTCAACACGATTGGCGCGCAGCCAATCATAAAGCTCACTGGCTGAATTTTTATCCAGTTCTGGCGAGAAATCCAGGCTGATTTCTGGTTTTACTTTGCTCATTGTTACACCGTTCTTAAACACCATCCGTGGTCGCGGTCTGAAACTTCCATATGGAAATTTTCTTCTTCCGCAAATTTTGCCCGGCAATAAATTTCCATGAACTCTTCACCGAAGTAATCCTTGAAAAATTCGGAATTTGAAAATGCCAGCAAGGCTTCACGCCAACGGGTTGGAATTGCAATTCCTTCTTCTGGCTCTTGTCCTTCCATGGATTCAGGGCCCGGGTCAATATTGTTCTTGACGCCATGGTGAATCCCGGCAAGCACAGCCGCACATAAAAGATAAGGGTTCACATCCGCACCCGCGATGCGATGCTCTACTCTCTTGTCCTTCTCGCCGGAGATCGGAATACGCAGAGAAACCAAACGATGATTGCGTCCCCAATTGCCAGAATTGGGCGACCAGCCAGCTTTTTTGTAGCGGCGATATGAATTTGCAAAAGGCGCACAAGCTGCCATCGACTCGCTCATGGTCTGCATCAACCCACCAATGCCAGCCAGCAGGTTTTTCTCATCTTCTGCGAAGATGTTGCGGCCTTTGTCATCAAGAAGGCTGACGTGAATATGGCAACCGCTACCACCACTCGTGCTGAGCGGCTGTGCCATGAAGCTTGCAAGCTGCCCGTTGGATTCTGCAATGTTTTTAATCGCATGTTTTAGCAACATGAAATCGCGGGCGTGGGCTGTGACTTCAGATGAATGATTGAGGTTCATTTCAAACTGACTGTCACCATATTCACAAAGCACTGAAGTCAACGGAATGTCTTGCGCAGCGGCAACCTCTTTTACGTCATCGAGAAAGTCCTGCACATCGCGAAGCGGCTCAAGCGCATAGACTTGCGGCCCTTCAAATGCAGGCCAACCATTTTCAGGCGTGATGGGTTCTGGCGGCGTTGTGGCGGGGTTTAAGAGATAAAACTCACCCTCAAGCGCGATGGTTGGATACATGCCATCCTTGTTCATGCGCTCAATAATTTTTTCAAGAACCGTTAGAGGGTCCATGGTGAGGTGACTGCCATCGCTATTTGTGGCGCGCAAGAACACTTGTGCGGTAGGTACTTTCGCCCATGGTACTGGACGCAGAGAGCCTTCGATGACTTTGTAATTGATATCCGGATCGCCGACCAAGGGTGGCACCAAGAGTTCGGCAGGAGTAGACCCTCGACTATCCCCAAACATGAGGGAGATTGGCAAATTGGCGCCTTTTTTAAAGAGGCTTTCCAGCTGATCGCCCGGGAATTGCTTCCCACGCAGGATGCCATTGGCGTCTGCAATTAAAACGTCAATTGATTGCGGCGCTGTATGATTGGCAAGGTAGCTTTTGATTTCATCAGACATAAAAATTACTTCACTTCGGCCCAGGTATCATCAAGCGATTTTCTGGCCTTGGCAACCAGTTCATCGATTTCTTCTTCGGTTATGATAAGCGGCGGTGAACAAACCATACTGTCGCGTACCGCTCTCATCACAAGACCATTGTTAAAACAGTGGTCACGGCAAATCGTGCCAACCGTTCCGTAATTTTCAAAGCGCTTGCGTGATGGCTTTTCTGGAACCAATTCAATCGCGCCCAACAGTCCACGCGTGCGCACTTCTCCTACGATTGGGTGATCGGCAAGCGTTTGTAATTTTTCTGCAAAAATTGGAGCGATATGATCGCGAACGCGCTCCACCAAACCTTCACGTTCTATAATCTCAATGTTTTTAAGCGCTGCTGCACAACACGATGGATGCCCTGAATAGGTATAGCCATGGAAAAATTCGCCAGCAGTTGCAAACATTTCCTGGGCACGGGCTTCAGAAAAGGCGACCGCTCCGATTGGAAGATATGCAGACGATAATCCCTTCGCCATGGAAATCATGTCAGGTTGAAGGTCGTAATGAATCGAGCCAAACCATTCACCCAGACGACCAAAGCCACAAATGACTTCATCTGCACAGAATAAAATATCACGTTCCTTGCAGATGCGCATGACTTCTGGCCAATAGCTTTCTGGTGGAATGATAACGCCACCAGCACCTTGAATAGGTTCTGCGATAAATGCTGCGATACGGCCTTCGCCATGTTTGTCAATTTCTTCTTCCAAGGCACGCGCCCGCATCAAGCCGAATTCTTCCGGATCCATATCGCCGCCTTCATCATACCAATAGGGCTGGTCGATGTGAACGATGTCAGGAATTAGCGGTCCACCTTGTGAATGCATGGCTTCCATGCCGCCAAGCGTAACGCCAGCCATGGTGGAGCCGTGATAGGCATTCTTTCTGGCAATAACGATGGTTTTTTCCGGCTTGCCCTTGCCTGCCCAATAGGCGCGCGCAATTCGCAAAACTGTATCATTTGAGTCTGAACCCGAAGTATTAAAGAAAATACGGTTCAAATCACCGGGTGTTAGAGAGGCAATTTTCTCGGCCAGTTGCGCAACAGGAGAGTGTGTCGATTTAAAAAACGTATTGTAATAGGGAAGCTCTTTCATTTGCGCTGATGCAGCATCCGCAATTTCATCGCGGCCATAGCCTACGTTCACGCACCAAAGCCCCGCCATGCCATCCAGGATTTTATTGCCGTCAGAATCCCAAATATGCGAGCCCTTTGCCTGCGTAATCAGACGAAGCTGCTTTTCGTCAAGCGAACCCATATCTGTAAAAGCATGCCAATGATGCTTCAGATTTGTCTTTTTAATCGCATCAGCGTCAGGAAAATTTGGTTTTGTGTTCATAAAAGGCTCCCAAGATACTCTTTCACTACAAAGTTCACGAATTACAAAATTTTGCAATAGACAGTTTGTGATACTTGCAAAATTCTCACAACGGGATAATCTTCAAAGCAACCATAAAACGCCACCCAATGAGGGGCAAACTTAAAGGTGAGGAAAATATGAAACTTAAAACCATCCTGATGGCATCTGCAGCGCTTGCAATCGCAACATCTGCACAAGCTGAAGATAAAGTTCTAAACATTTACAACTGGTCGGATTATATCGCCGAAGATACGATTAAAAAGTTTGAAGAAAAAACCGGCATCAAGGTTACTTATGATGTGTTTGACTCAAATGAAGTTCTTGAAGCGAAATTACTGGCTGGTAATTCTGGTTATGATCTTGTCGTACCGTCTGCCTCTTTCATGGCACGTCAAATCAAGGCTGGCGTTTTCCAAAAACTGGATAAATCCAAACTGCCAAATCTTGCAAACCTTGATGATGGTGTGATGGGCAATGTCGCAACCTATGATCCTGCTAACGAGCATGCCGTTGTTTACCTCTGGGGTACGACAGGCATTGGCTACAACGAAGGCAAGATAGCAGAACGTTTGGGCGATGATGCGCCAACAGACAGCTGGGAATTGATTTTTAATGAAGCAAATGCGGCCAAGCTTGCTGATTGCGGCATCTCCGTTTTGGATGCGCCGACAGAGATGATCCCTGCTGCAATGAAATATCTTGGCATTGATCCTCGTTCAACCGATCCAGCGGATTTCAAAAAAGCGTCTGAGTTATTTTCTAAGATTAAGCCTCATATTCGTTATTTCCACTCATCACAATACATCAACGATTTGGCCAATGGCGACATTTGTCTAACCGTTGGTTGGTCCGGTGATATCTTCCAGGCTCGTGATCGTGCAGATGAAGCGGACAACGGTGTTGCGATCAGCTACACAATTCCAAAAGAAGGCGCGCTTTCATGGTTTGATATGTTGGCTATTCCAACCGATGCAAAGAACGTTGAGAATGCTCACAAGTTTATCGACTTTGTGATGGATGCGCAGATTACCGCTGATATCACCAATTACGTTTGGTACTCATCTGCAAACACACCTGCTCTTGAGTTGATTGATCAGGAAATTCTGGATGATCCGGGTATCTTCCCTACTGATGAAGTCAAAGCAAAGCTATGGGTTGCCCCTGTTTATGATGCGCGTACAGACCGCGCGATAAACCGTGAATGGACATCCATTAAAACGGGTCAATAAAACTTCTTGAAGGCAGGTCATCTCTGACCTGCCTTCAACATTTCAATGAGTAGGCGTACCCAGATTATGGCTGACAAAGCTGATCGAGAAGGTCGGGCACCTTTTCTCCGAATCCACAATATTTCGAAACATTTCGCGGACGTAAAAGCCGTTGATGATGTTTCACTCGATATCGAGCAAGGCGAATTTTTCTGTCTGTTGGGTGGGTCGGGTTCAGGTAAGTCAACATTGCTTCGCATGATAGCAGGACTTGAAACGCCAACTTCAGGACATATTGAAATTGAAAATCAGGATGTCACGGACGTTCCTCCATGGAAACGCCCTGTTAACATGATGTTCCAATCCTATGCTTTATTCCCGCATATGAATGTCGAAAAGAACATCGCCTTTGGTTTGAAGCAGGATAATTGGCCCAAGCCAGAAATAGCTGCGCGTGTAGAAGAACTGCTTAATCTGGTACAACTAAATGAATACGGAAAACGCAAGCCAAACCAATTGTCAGGCGGTCAGCGTCAGCGTGTTGCACTGGCACGTGCACTAGCGCGCAAGCCGAAAGTGCTTTTGCTGGACGAGCCGCTTTCTGCCTTGGACAAAAAACTGCGTGAGGAAACGCAAAGGCAATTGGTAGCCATACAAAAAGAAATTGGCACGACTTTTATTATGGTAACTCATGACCAAGAAGAAGCCATGTCGATTGCAACACGCATTGGCGTGATGGATCAGGCAAAACTTGTTCAGGTGGAAGCGCCACGCGAGATGTACGAGCGTCCAGCCAATAAAATGATTGCTGGATTTATCGGGCAAGTGAATTTGTTTGAGGGCAAGGTAAAAGGGACTGGCAAGGCTCAAAAAATCATCAGTGTTGATACGGGTGGCATACTTGAAACGCTTGAAAAAACGAAGCTTGAGGATGGGCAAACCATCTGGGTTGCAGTCAGACCAGAACGCGTTTTGCTGAAAACTAAGCCCAAAGGCCGCGCTGCCAAAGCTGCGAACAAGTCTAGTGGCAAACTCACCGATATTATGTATCTGGGCGGCATTACCCATATTCAAGTCACGCTTGATAGCGGTCACCCCGTGCGCATTACAATTTCCGAGCATTGGGATGAGGATGAAGCAAAACTCAAACTGGGTGATGCTGTAGAGGTTTCTTTTGAAAAACGCGCCGCAAGACTGCTGGTGGACTGATGGGGTTTCAATCGCTTAAACGCTATCTGGTTATTATCCCGCCAATTTTATGGCTGGGGCTTTTTTTCCTGATTCCGTTTTTTGTTGTATTACAAGTTTCACTCTCTGACCCAGCTTTAACCAGACCTCCATTTACTTCCATTTTTACTTGGGAAGGCTGGTGGCCAAGTTCTTTTACCGGTGACCTTGAGAACTACGAGTTCTTATTATCGGACAGTCTTTATGTTAATTCCTATCTCAATTCACTCAAGATTGCTGCGATAGGTTCATTTGTTTGTCTTTTGATAGGCTATCCAATCGCTTATGTAATCGCGCGTGCAGATGCAAATTTGCGCAATACATTATTGCTTCTTGTTATCCTGCCGTTTTGGACTTCTAGTCTCCTGCGCGTTTACGCGCTTATTGGAATGTATTCTCCAAACGGCTTTATCAATAGTACGCTGTCATGGTTTGGAATTATCGATACACCCTTGCAACTGATGCAAACGGATTTTGCGATATATTCAGGCATTGTCATTACTTATTTACCACTGATGATTTTGCCACTTTACGCAGCTTTGGAAAAACTTGACGGTGACTTGGTTGAAGCAGCAAGTGATTTGGGTGCGACGCCACTTGCAACCTTTTGGCGGGTAACGTTGCCACTATCCATCTCTGGTATTGTTGCGGGTTATCTTCTGGTCTTTATTCCATCAGTTGGCGAATTTGTTATTCCAGCACTTCTTGGTGGACCTGACCAACTCATGATTGGCAAGACACTCTGGACGGAATTCTTCAACAATCGTGACTGGCCTGTTGCCTCTTCTGTTGCCATGGTCATGCTGGCGTTTCTTGTTATCCCGATGATGTTCTTGCGTAACACACAACGTGCGGGGAGTGCATAACATGGGAAAGCGTCACCCACTCGTGTTATTCATGGCAGGTTTTGGATATGCCATTTTGTATATCCCGATCCTGATCATGATAATTTACTCATTCAATTCCTCCAAACTGGTAACCGTATGGGCAGGGTGGTCAACCAAATGGTATGGTGAGCTTCTACAAAACGGCCAATTGGTTGATGCGGCATGGATTAGCCTCAAGGTCGGTTTCTGGTCCGCAACCATCGGTATTATCTTCGGCACAATGATTGGTTACGCATTAGCGCGCTTTCGTAGGTTTCGCGGAAAGCTATTGTTAAATGGTATGGCTACAGCGCCCATCGTCATGCCTGAAGTTGTGACGGGTTTGTCGCTCTTATTACTGTTTATCTCATTGGAGAACCTGATAGGCTGGCCTGCCGGGCGTGGCTTAACAACAATAATCATTGCCCATGCAACGTTTGCCATGGCCTTTGTTGCGGTTGTAGTTCAAGGCCGCTTGTCCGATTTTGATGTCTCGATTGAAGAAGCAGCACATGATTTGGGAGCGCGGCAGCCTTATATTTTCTTTGCGATAACTTTGCCTGTAATCATGCCGGCAATCATTGCAGGCTGGCTGCTTGCTTTCACACTCTCATTCGATGATCTGGTCATAGCAAGTTTCGTGTCTGGACCTGGTTCCTCAACACTTCCTATTGTTATATTCTCAAAAGTAAGGCTAGGGGTTACACCGGAAATAAATGCGCTTGCGACAATTATTGTTGCTGTTGTCGCGATCGGTGTTATTGCAGCAAACTGGCTTGCATTGAAAAATGAAAATGCTCAAAAGCAAAATAATAAATAAACAACCTAAAGAGATATCCATTGCGTGTAGCCAAACTTCCTGATGACCGTTATCCCGCTATTTCTGATTTGGCAAAAAAAGCCAAAAAAAGAATACCGCATTTCGCGTGGGAATATATGGATAGTGGGACCGGTGGTGAGCGAGCCATGCATCGCAACTGCGATGTTATTTCAGAAATTAAGATGATACCGCGTTTCATGAAGGGCATTATCGAACCTTCAATTGAAACAGAAATGTTTGGGGTGAAATATTCCGCCCCCTTCGGCATTCCTCCCATCGGATATACATCACTCATGTGGCCTTATGCTGAGCAGATTTTTGCAAAGCTTGCTGGTGAAAAACGCATTCCACATTGTCTGAGTACGGTAGCTTCTGACACGCCTGAAAATTGTGGCAAGCATTCTGGTGACTACGGCTGGTTTCAACTGTATCCGCCTCGCCAAGAAGAAATTCGAACGGACATTATCAAACGGGCGAAAGACAGTGGCTATCATACGCTTGTTGTGACCGCCGATGTGCCCTGGCCGTCCATGCGCGAGCGTCAGCGCCGTGCAGGGATTTCCATTCCGCCAAAGCTTACCCCAAAAATTCTTGCACAGATTTGCATGAGGCCTGAGTGGGCGCTTCGAACCCTGTTTCGAGGGCAACCCAATTTTGATGTAATGAAGAAGTATGTTCCAAATGGTGATTTGAAAAAGATTGTCAGCTTTGTCGGTTCAGAACTTGGGGGCTGTCTGGATTGGGATTACTTCAAGAAAGTGCGCGACCAGTGGGGTGGTCCTGTCGTTTTAAAAGGCATTCTTTCAACTGAAGACGCAAAACTTGCAGTCAAGGCTGGTGCTGACGGGGTTTGGGTTTCAAATCATGGGGGCCGCCAGTTTGAAGCCGCTCCTGCGCCGATTTCTGTTTTGCCTGATATTAAAAAAGCGGTGGGAAACAAAGCCAAAATTCTATTCGATAGCGGCGTTCGCTCCGGAGGCGATATTCTTCGCGCCAAGGCGCTGGGTGCTGATTTTGTAT